>JAUYEB010000103.1 GCA_030691555.1 Candidatus Bathyarchaeota archaeon | reverse complement strand
CCCCGTGCTCTCCATCCCCAGCACGAGGAGGTAGGCGAAGAGGGGGAACGCTACCCTGCCGACTATCCGGTAGGCGGCGGCCTCGGGGTAGAGCACCACGCCGACGTGGTCGGCCGTCATGGTGACTATCGCCACCCACTTGAGGAGCTCCCTCCCCAGATCGTAGCCACTCGCGTCGGGGGTACCCAAAGCGTCGCCCACGGTTCCCCTTAGTCTACCCGGATACCCGGTAAAGGACTTTACCAAACGACGTGGCGGGATTCTCACCACGCCTCGATCCTCAGCTCGGGTATCCTGGAGAAGTGTCTCGCGTTTCGCGTGGCTAGTGGCTGACCGTGTCTCAGCGCTATGCCGGCTACGAGCGTGTCACCGGCCCCTATCTGGTGGCCCTCGGCGAGGAGCTTCGAGGCGATCCTGCCCGTGTAGAACGATGCCTCCAGATCGAAGTCCAGTATGCTGAGGTCCCCCAGGAGGCTGGCGATCTCGCGGAGGTTCGCCTCTCGTCGTCTGGATCGCCATCCACCGAGGAAGAGTTCGTGGGCATTAACCGGGGTCGTGTAGGCGGGTTCGCCCCCTGATTCGAGTCGTCCGATGTAGGCGGTGGCCTGCGCGTCCCCGCGTAGCAGGGAGACGAGTATGTCGGTGTCGAGGCAGACCACGGCGGGTCACCGGGTCTCGGGTCGCCGCATGGTGGCCTCCACCTCTGCGAATATCCTCTCGAACTCCTCGTCCGTGCCCACCCACTTCCCGCTGTGAGACACGAGCGATCCCTTCTTCCGGGGGGCTAGTAGCCGCTTTATGACCTCGGTGAAGCTCTCGCCCGGCTGCTTGTGGCTGGCGAGGATCTCGTACGCCTCCTCGGAGATGGTTATGGTCTTGTGCGCCAAATGTATCCCCTGATATCCGTGTATTTTATGTGTATTTAATTTTATATGTAGAGGTAACCCAGACCGCGAGACGAAGGGAGAGTTACTGGAGCTTCTTCTTCAACTCCGCTACGGCCCTGTCCACCTGTTCCACGCTTGTTCCTATGTATGTGTGGGGGTCGAGCCACTCATCCATCTCGGCGGGGGTGACGAGGCGGGTGGCCTCCTCGTCCTCCTCCATGACCTGGCGTAGGGGGCGCTTCTCCTCCCACGCCTTCAGCGCCAGGCGGCGCATGAGCTCGTGCCCCTCCTGCCTCCCCACACCCTTAGAGACGAGCTCGATCATCACCCGCTCCGTGAGGATGAGCCCGAGGGTCATGTTCAGGTTCCTCTCGATGTTGTCCGCGTCGAAGCTGAGGCCCTTCACTATGCCCGTCATCTGGCGGAGTATGTAGTCTGTGAGTATGAGGCCCTCGGGGATGTTGATCCTCTCCATGCCGCTGTTGCTTATGTCTCGCTCATGTTCGAGGGCGATGGATTCGAGGCTCGCGTTCACGCTCCCCCTGATGACCCTGGCTAATCCGCAGATGCGCTCCGTGTTGCTCGGGTTCAGCTTCTGAGGCATCGTGCTGCTCGGGCTCCGCACCGGCTCGCTGATCTCTGCGATCTCCGTCCTCTGGAGGTTCCTGAGCTCCCTGCCCACCTTGTCCATGGTCCCCGCGATGAGGGCGAGGAGGCACTGGAGCTCCGCGTGGCGGTCCCTCTGGATTATCTGGTTCGTGATCAGGGCGGGCTCAAGCCTGAGCCTCTTCATTGTGAGGCGCTGGACCTCGAAGCCCTTCCCCCCGAAGCTCGCCATGGTGCCGACGGCACCGCTCATCTTCCCCACCTCTATCCTCTTCCGCGTCTCGGCGAGCCTGTCGAGGTGGCGCCCAACCTCCGATGCCCAGAGGGCGAACTTCAACCCGTAGGTCATCGGGAGCGCGTGCTGCCCGTGGGTCCGCCCTATGCAGACGGTCTCCCTGTGCTCCACCGCCTTATCTAGGAGCACCTTGAGCAGCGCCTTCAGGTCGCCCTCAATAATATCCATAGCCTTCCTGAGTTGCAGGGCGAGCGCCGTGTCCTCCGTATCGTAGCTCGTCGCCCCCAGGTGGATGTAGCCCCCCGCGTCCCCCTCGCAGACCTCCTGCAGAGCGTAGACCATGGCGAGGAGGTCGTGCCTCGTCTTCTCCTCAATCTCCTTGACCCGCTCAACCTTTACGACGCCGACCCTCGCCTTCCTCTCTATCTCCTTGGCGGCCGCCTTCGGGATGGTGCCCAGCTCGGCGTGCGCCCACGCCAGCGCGACCTCGACGTCGAGCCAGCTCTGCAGCTTCGCCTCCTCGGTGAAGACGGCGTACATCTCGGGGTACCTGTACCGGAACTCGATGGGGTGGACGGGCAACGCGATCAGCTAAAAGTGGCGACCACGGGCGGATAAGCGTTAAGCCCCGCGGCGGGCGGGACTCGAACCCGCGCAACCGGCTAGTTTGTCTTGAGGTCAGCAGCCTCAACCCTTATCCAGTCTCGGGAACCGCCGCATAAAAGAAGCCACAAACGAAGTTTAAATTTTTATTGAATATATGAGGCGTCCACATACCCTAGCCGGTTTTACGAGGCCGCCTCAACAGGCCGAAACCACCTCGCGGAAGCCCCAGCCTGCATTATTGACAGTTGAAACGCAAACTAATAAGCGTTATCGAGCCCACGAAGGAACACCCAGTCACCTCAGCCATGTCCACTTGTCCAAAATCTTAACCACACCCACACCCCGGGTAACCCAATGAAGGACCTCAAGGTAACCCTGGAGAACCGCCCCGGCACCCTCGCCGACCTCAGCGAGGCCCTCGGCAGGGCGGGAGTCAACATCGAGGGCATCTGCGGATTCGCCCGCGAGATCAGGGGAGGCGAGGACCGCGAGTTCGTCACCCACATAGCCCACATACTCGTCGACGACTCCGGGCCGGCGAAGAAGGCCCTCAAGGTGGCCGGGATCAGGGTCGAGGAGGAGCGCGAGGCCCTGGTCCTAGACGTCAGGGACCGCCCCGGGGAGCTCGCCAACGTCACC
>JAUYEB010000171.1 GCA_030691555.1 Candidatus Bathyarchaeota archaeon | reverse complement strand
GAGGCACAGGAGAAGGCCGCCGCCGAGGCGCTGAAGAACACCAAGCTATACTAGGGGAACGGCGCCCCACAGCGGAGAAGGGAAAAGACAACTAAGCCGTTTTTTGTGCCTGCCTCTCGCCGGTCACCGAGAGGGCGACCGTCACCGCGAGGGAGAGCGGTATGCTGACGATGCCCGGGTTCTCAAGCGGGAAGATCGCGGAGGCGCCCATGACCGTGGGGCTGATCAGTATAAGCAGGATCGAGGAGGCCAGCCCCGTCCAGATGCCAGCTACGATCCCCCGCTCCTTCGCCCCCTTCCAGAAGATGGTGCAGAGCAGCGCCGGCAGGTTCGCCGATGCGGCGATGGCGAAGGCGAGGCCGACGAGGAACGCGACGTTCTGCCCCCTCGCGACTATGCCGAGGACGATGGCGAGGATGCCGACGCCGACCGCCGTCAGCTTCGACATCCGAAGCGTCGCCGCGTCGCTCCTCTCGTTTCCGAGGTACTCCGTGTAGATGTCGTGGGCGATCGCGCCCGCCGCAGCCATGATGAGGCCGGCGACCGTGCCCAGAATAGTCGCGAAGGCTATGCTGCTGATGAAGGCGAAGAAGAGCTCGCCCCCGATGAACTCGGCGAGGAGGGGCGCGGATAGGTTCTGGTTGGTCGGGTCGTATGTGTGGAAGTAGTTTGCGCCGAGCCCGAGGAAGAGGGTGAGGACGTAGAAGACGCCGATCGCGGCGATGGCGACGACCGTGGACTTCCTAGCGTCCGCGGGCGTCGGAACCGTGTAGTATCGGATCAGGACGTGGGGCAGCGCGGCAGTCCCCAGGATGAGCCCGAGGGCGAGGCTGGCGAAGTCTGTGGGGTTCTTGTACTTCAGCCCGGGGGAGAGGAAGACGTCCCCCGTCACGGTGCCCCCGCCGGGCAACAGCACGTTGCTGTCGAGGATGCTCGTGATGAAGCTGATGGGGTCCTTCCCGGCGACCACGAGGACACCGATGGTTAGGCCAAGCGCCGCGAGTAGGAGGAGGAAGCCCTTGATGAATTGAACGTATGTTGTCGAGACCATCCCCGCCGTCGCCACGATGAGTATGACGAGCGCGCCCACGATGACCACCCCAACCTCGTACTGTAACCCGAGGAGCGGCTGCACGATGCTGCCCGCCCCCACAATCTGGGGGATGAGGTAGAAGATGCTGACGACGAGCGTGCTCACCGCGGCGGCGAGCCTGACCCTCTTGCTCTTGAAGGTGCTGACGAGGGCGTCGGCGAAGGTGTACTTGCCCATCCTGCGGAGGGGCTCCGCCACCAGCAGTAGGGCCACGATCCACCCCGCGAGGAACCCTATGCTGTACATGAAGCCGTCGAACCCCGAGAAGGCGATCAGCCCCGCTATGCCGAGGAAGCTCGCGGCGCTCAGGTAGTCGCCCGCGAAGGCGATGCCGTTCATAAGCCACTTCACACCGCCACCCGCGACGTAGTAGTGGCTCGACGTCTTGACGCGCCGCGCCGCCCAGAAGCTTATGGCGAGGGTGACCCCGACGATGACGGCGAACAACAGGAAGGCGAGAGGCTGGAAGCTGTAGGCCATCTCGCTACTCCTCCGTCTTCCCCGCGAACCAGTTGTACAGCACGGCGATGACTATCGCCGAGATGATGATCAGCATGCCGCTAATTACGCCGACGTTCAGCCCGCCAAGACGCGCCGTGAGGACCCCCTTGTAGAAGGTACCGGCGAGGGTGAACAGGGCGTAGCCGACCGCGTAGATGATGAAGAGAGCGAGCCCGACCCTGAACTTTCTCCTCTCGGCATCGCGCCGAGCCATGGTTTCAACTGACCCATCATTAGACATACAAGGCACCGCTAGTAGAGTAAATACACTAAGGACCTTCTATGGGCAAATTACCGTTAAGAACTTTCCTTTCAGAAGGCGACCGACAGCATTTTCACCCCTGAAACAGCCTATTCAAACCATGAAGGCGAACATAGCCGAAGTCCTTGCGGGTTACGACGTCGTTGACCTGAGCCACACCCTGGAGGATGGGATGCCCAGGCCGCAGGTCCCCTACGGCCACATCCCCTGGAAGTCCGAGAGGCTCGGCGACGGCTTCAACACTTTCATGGTCCTCGTCTTCGAGCATGCGGGCACCCATGTCGATGCGCCCGTACACCTCGCAGGCACCCGGGGGGCGACGATAGACGAGGTCCCGCCCGAGAGGTGGATGGGGCCCGTGAGCTGCCTCGACATGAGCCACAAGAGGGAGAGGGAGTTCGTCACCAAGGCCGACGTCCAGGCGTGGGAGGAGAGGCACGGCGCCATCGAGGGGGGCGACGTGGTCCTGATCAACACGGGGTGGGAGTGCAACTGGCGCGTCCCCAGCGGCGTCGAGAGGCAGCCCTACCTGAAGAACAACCCCGGCCTCCACTTCGAGGCCGCCGAGTACCTCGCCGACAGGGGGGTCAAGCTCGTCGGGGGAGACATCCCCACCATAGACTCGGACGCCGACCCCGAGGAACGCGCACACAAGGCCCTGCTGCCGCGCGGCGTGCTCATACTCGAGAACGCGGCGAACCTCGAGATGGTCCCGCCGAAGGGCGCCTACTTCATCGGCCTCCCACTCAAGATAGGCGACGGGACGGGGTCACCCGTCAGAGCGATCGCCCTCGTCCCAAAAGGGCTGGCGTAACCTACCCAGAAATGGTAGGCACTCGTATCGGCTTTAAATCCGGTGCCGCCCCACATTGATATAGGACAATGTTCGACCCCGTGTTCAGCAAGGTGCTCGTTGCCTACGACGGCTCAGACCCCTCCAAGAGGGCGCTCGACCACGCGGCAAAGATGGCAGCCATGTTCGAGGGCGAACTCGTCATACTCACCGTGGTCCCGAAGGTCTCGGTCCCAGTCTACTCAAACGCCGAGCTCGGCGCCCAGTCCATGGACATCGCCAGCCTACAGGAGAGGATGAGGGAGACATACGGGCAGTCACTCAAGAAGGCGGAGGAGGAGATCAAGGAACTCTACCCTCACCTCAAGGTGGAGGCGATCCTCCAGGAGGGCCGCCCCTCGGCGCTGATAGTCGGGGAGGCCGACCGGCTGGGCGTCAGCCTCATAGTGATGGGGAGCAGGGGGCTGGGCGGGATAACGGGTTGGATACTGGGGAGCACAAGCCGCCAGGTC
>JAUYEB010000080.1 GCA_030691555.1 Candidatus Bathyarchaeota archaeon | reverse complement strand
TCCCGTGGCAGTACTTCGCCGTCCTCACCGACACCAAGAGCACGGGGGTCAAGGGGGACGAGCGCGCCTACGGGTGGACCGTCGCCGTTAGGATAGTGGAGAGCGTCGACGCGATGACCGCCAACTTCACGAGGCCCCCGTGGGACCTCCTAGAACGTATAAGCACAAGGATCACCAACGGCATACCAGAGGTCACAAGGGTGGTCTACGACATCACGAATAAGCCGCCGAGCACCATAGAGTGGGAGTGACTTGAAGGGATACAGCTACCCACCCGGCGGCCCTCCCGCGGACCTGCTCGTCGAGGGGAGGGGGAATACCCTCGGCGAGGCGGTGGCGAACGTCGCCCTCGGCATGCTCAACGCCATCACCCCCCTGGAGGGGATAACCGAGAGGGAGACCTACCGCGCCGAAGCAGAGGGCACCGACCTCCAGAGCCTCATACTCAACATACTGGACGAGATTCTCTTCCTGAACGACTCGGAGGGCCTCACGGCCAAGACCCTCACCGTCGAGATCGACGAGGAGGGGCTAAGGGCGAGCGCCGTTGGGCGGGGGGAGCGATTCAGCGCCGCCACCCACGAGACCGGCATCGCTGTGAAGGCCGTAACCTACCACATGATGAAGATCGAGAAGACGGCCGAGGGCTACAGGGTCCAAGTCGTCTTCGATACCTGACCCAGCAGCGCGAAAACAGGTTATAGTTTTTTATTGTCGACGCTGATGCGTGTAATATAGGTGTGAATTAATTGTCAAGTGACATCGTATCCCTACTGATCGGCATCGTCGGGGGCGTGATCATCACGGCTCCTGTCCTCTGGATTGCGGGGCGAATGTTGGTAGGGGCCACCAACGCGAAGTTCACCGACGCCATCACGATCGTGGTCTTGGGGAGCATCGCGAGCGCCTTAGTCAGTTTCTTGTTGGGTCCGAGCCTCCTGGGTTCGTTGGCGCAACTCGTCGTGATCCTCTATCTGATAAAGAAGTATTACGAGTGTGGCTGGGGGAAGGCCTTCGCCGTCGCGATCGTCACGGTCGTGATATACGTAGTAATACTCTTCGTCCTCAGCTTGGTTGGCTTCACCCTACTCGGTAGCTACTTTTAAAACCAAGTTTTTTAATGCGTTTTAACGCCTTTTTTCAAATTCTCAGCTTGACTGGAAAACCGTTTGAACCCTAGCTCAGCGACTTGATGATCTTCATGGCCTCGTCTACGTGGGCCTTCATGTCGATTCTGGAGCTGAAGACGTTGCGTACGATTCCGTCCTTGTCGATGACGAATGTAACCCTGGCCGGGAGGAGGCTGCCGGAGACGCCGTAAAGCTTCTTCACCTCCCCCTTCTCATCGCTAAGCAGGGAGAAGGGGAGCAGGTAGGCGTCCCTGAATTTTCTGTGGGACTCCTGGCTGTCGGCGCTCACGCCGATCACCTCGACCCCGGCCTCGGTGAAGTCCTCGTAGCTATCTCGGAAGTGGCAAGCCTCCTTGGTGCAGCCCGAGGTGAAGTCCTTCGGGTAGAAGTAGAGGACGACGACTTTCCCTCTAAACGCGGAGAGGGTGACCGGTTTCCCGTCCTGGTCGGGGATGGTGAAGTCGGGGGCGACTTCGCCAACCTTCACGTTTACCATAATGGTCGAATTTGAGAAGTGAACGGTGGGAGATAAACGAGATTAGAGGAACCTCACGGGCTCAGCCGAGGATGGCCTTGAGGTCGGCGTCCGGCGTCGTGATGGGCATTATGTTGTAGTTATCCACTAGCACCTTCAGCACGTTCGGGGTGAGGAAGGCGGGGAGGCTTGGGCCGAGTCGGATGTTCTTGATGCCCAGGCTCAGCAGCGTCAGCAGTATGGCGACGGCCTTCTGCTCGTACCAGCTAAGGATCATGCTGAGGGGCAGCTCGTTCACGCCGACGCCGAAGGCCTTGCTGAGGGCCACGGCGATCTGGATGGCCGAGTAGGAGTCGTTGCACTGGCCGATGTCGAGGAGCCTCGGTATCCCCTCGATGTCGCCGAGGTCCTTGTCGAAGAACCTGAACTTACCGCAGGCCAGCGTGAGCACAACGCAGTCCTTGGGCACCTTCTCGACGAACTCGGTGTAGTAGTTGCGCCCGGGCTTCGCGCCGTCGCATCCCGCTACGAGGAAGAAGCGCCTGATCTTCTTCGCCTTGATGAGCTCGATCACCTTGGGGGCGACGCTCATCACGGCCTCGTGGCCGAAGCCCACCGTGACGGAGCCCGCCTCCTTGTCCTCCTGGAAGCCGGGGAGATCGAGAGCCCTCTTGATGACCGGGGTGAAGTCCTTGTCCTCGATGTGTGCGACGTTCGGCCAGCCGACCACGCCCGTCGTGAATATGTTGGCGATGTACGTGGGCGCGGGGCGCTGGAGGCAGTTGGTGGTCATCAGTATGGCGCCCGGGAAGGTGTAGAACTCCCTTATCTGGTTCTGCCACGCCGTGCCGTAGTGGCCGTAGAAGTGGCTGTACTTCTTCAGCTTCGGGTAGCCGTGTGTGGGGAGCATCTCGCCGTGGGTGTAGACGTAGATGCCCTTGCCCTCGGTCTGCTTTAGGAGGAGCTCGAGGTCCTTCAGGTCGTGGCCGGATATGAGGATGGCCTTGCCCCTCTTGTGGCCGAGCGGCACCGTCGTCGGGACGGGGTTGCCGTATACGCCGGTGTTGGCGGCGTCAAGGAGCTCCATGGCCCTCAGGTTCATCTTCCCCGTCTCCATGACGAGCCCGAGGTAGTCGTCGAGCCCGAGGGCCGGGTTGGCGGCCGCCGCGAACCCCTTCTGCAGGAAGGCGTAGACGCCCTCGTCCTCCTTGCCGAGGATCGCGGCGTGGTCAGCGTATGCGCTGATGCCCTTCAAACCATAGATGAGTGTCCAGCGGAGGCTGTGTACGTCGCTCCCCGCGTCCGGCTCCGACTTGATGCCGACCTTCTCGCCCTGTTTCACCTTGGACGCGATGTCCTCCGGGGGGGTGAACGTCCCCGGTCCCTCGGGGAGGCTCAGCTTCACCAGCCGGTTTAGCCGGTCGCGATACACGACCGTCTGGTTGACCATCTCCGCTATCCTGGCGGGGTCGAAGTTCACGTTCGTCAGGGTGGCGAAGGCCGCCCCGCAGACGAACCTGTCGATCTCGCGGTCGTAGATGCCTC
Source organism: Candidatus Bathyarchaeota archaeon (assembly GCA_030691555.1). Lineage (GTDB taxonomy): Archaea > Thermoproteota > Bathyarchaeia > TCS64 > TCS64 > UBA8941. Next base: position 2,803 of record JAUYEB010000080.1, on the reverse strand, counting down.
TTCTCCTCCCCTCCACGGCGACGAGGGACAGGCCCTTGAGCGCGTAGACCAGAAGGTCCTGGAGGGCGGCGACCTCCGGGTTCTTTCCGCAGACACCCATCTGGGTGCAACCTTTGCCCTGAGCCGTCTGCTCACACTGGTAGCAGAACATCGGGAACTCCGGCGCGTTCTCTGTCTCAACCTTTGTTTCGTGCATTTTCAAACACTTCCATCACTGTGAGTCTGGGCAGTCCCCGTGGTAGGGGCAGTGCTTCGCGGCGTGGTTCTCGACGACGCGGAAGATCCCCTCAACCGTCTCGGGATTTATGCTGTAGATCTTCTCCTTCCCCCTGCGCTCGCTGCTCACGAGGTTGCACCTCTCAAGCGTCTTCAGGTTGTGGCTCACCATGCTCTGCTCCTGGCCGAGGGCCTCGACGAGGGAGCCGACGTTCATGGGGTTTCCCCTCAGTCGCTCGAGTATTGCGAGGCGGGTAGGATTGGCGAGTGTTGAGAAGAAACCGTAGCATATATTGGTGAGTCCACGTTTCAAGCCAGCCCACATCTGAAGATTACTTCATATGATGAAGTATTCATGTATAATTTAAGCGTTTCCCAGGAACACCCCCCCCTTTGCCTTAGCGAGAAGTGAATGTTTATATACGTCGGCTATGTGGCTTAAACGTCAACAAGTGACAAAGATGACGCTTACAATCGACACAGCCGGTCACGGACTCGCAATGGTTCTAAAGGACTACCAAGAGGAGGCGCTCCACTACATTTGGGAGAAGAAGGGGGAGGGTGCCAGCTCACGGGACGTCTGGAGCCAGGTGAACAAGACGCTAAAGACCCGCAGCATCAGCAGGGCTTCGATCATCAACTTCCTTAACGCCATGGTCGATGAGGGTGTGTTGAACTACACCGAGATCACGGGCAAGGGCGGACACCGCCGCATCTACTCGACGAAGCTCAACGAGGCCCAGTTCAAGCAGTACGTCGCCGAATCGGTGCTGAAGAACCTGATGCGCGACTTCCCGGCAGAGACCAGGGAAGCGCTGAAGAAGGTCAAGTAGTCTCCCCCTTTCTTTTCATTTATCCGACCCAGAGGGTAGAGGGTTCGCCGCCCACATGTTATAAGCTGTAGACGGGTATTTTCTACGACTTGTGATGGCAAAGCTGACGAAGGAGAAGCAGACGGCCTTCGACCACATCGAGGAGAACTCGGATAGGATCAGTGACCTGCATCAGCTGATCTGGAGGTACGCCGAGCCGGCGCTCCGCGAGTACAAGAGCTGCGAGGCTCTGGTCAACTGGCACAGGAGCGAGGGCTTCGAGGTGGAGGAGGGTATAGCGGGGATGCCGACCGCCTACGTCGCCATGTGGGGCAAGGGGAAACCCGTGGTCAGCACCTACACGGAGTACGACGCGGTCCCGGAGACGGCGCAGGAGCCCGTCACGCATCGTGAGGCGGAGAACCCCTGGCAGGCCGGGCACACGGACCCCCACAGCGCCCTCGGAGTCGCCGCCGCGGCTGGCGCACACGCCGTGAAGCACGCGATGGAGGTGCACGGCCTGAAGGGCACGGTGAAGATCTTCGGCGCCCCAGGGGAGAAGATATGCATCTCGAAGCCCTACGAGGCGGCGAGGGGGTACTACGATGGGCTCGACGCGGCCGTCGCGTGGCACCCGAGGGGGTCCACCTCGGTGATGTACGAGACCCAGTGGGGGAGCTACTGGTGCGTCGCGTTCGTATTCGACTGCGACAAGCCGGAGACGTGGATGAGCTACGCCCCCGACCTCCCCGTCCAGACGAGGGCGCCGGGCGCGCTCGACGCGGTCTGCCTCATGTACACGACGACGAAGTACACGAAGGAGTCGATGCTCCCCCGCACGGGGCTGTGGACGATAAACGAGGCCATCCTCGTGGCGGGTCAGGCGACCGCCGACAACCTGCCACCGAGGGTCGGCGTGATCACCTACGCCTTCAGGAGTCCAAGCCTCGTCCAGCAGGAGCAGATCTATAAGGTGCTGCTGAACAATGCTGAGTCGGTCGCCAAGGTCACCGGGTGTAAGCTGGGGATAAAGTGGGTGGCGAAGACGCGGACGGGGCTCTTCAACAAGGCCCTCGCCGACCTCGCCTATGAGAACCTCGAACTCATCGGCGCCCCCAAGTTCACAGAAGACGACAAGGAGAAGGCACGCGAGATCGTTAGGAAGCTGGGGTATAAGCCTCCTCAGGAGCCCTTCAACGAGAAGCTGACGCCCCCGGACGAGTGGGAGAAGGCGTGGAGGAAGCCGATCCCCAACCACCAGACACACCACGGCAGCGACGACTACGTCGAGTTCACCTGGCACTGCCCCACCGTTTGGATACAGGTCTACGTGCCCAGCGTCAGCGTCCCCGGCGTCCGGCTGCCGTCGTGGACGCGCTACGCCCTCTGCGGGATGAAGGGGGTCATCGACAAGAGCATCTACACGGCTGGGAAGGCCATCAGCGGCACGATGCTTGATCTGATAACAGAACCTGCGAGGCTGAGGGCCTGCAAGGACGAGTGGAAGGAGAAGACGAGCAGGTACATCGAGAGGCCCCTGCTCCCGCCCGATATGGAGCCGCCCGTCGACCTGCCGTGGCCGGAGTACGTGACTACGCCGAGGGGGAGGGAGTGGCACATCCCCCCGTTCAAGGTCTGACCACCGGCAGCCTGTTCTAACGTTTCGTACACCCGTTCTAAACTATGGGTATAATAGCCCGCCGCCTCCACCTCCTACCGGTAATAAACATGGAGAAGACACGACAAGCAGTTTCCGTTCTAGCCGTATGTGCGTC
>JAUYEB010000056.1 GCA_030691555.1 Candidatus Bathyarchaeota archaeon | reverse complement strand
CCGATGACCTGCTTGATGCCGTGCCTGAAGGGCACCTCCCAGTCCATCCTCCAGCGGCGCATCCTGTCGACGGCGATGCTGAGGACGACGAAGTCGGCGCCCTCGAGGGCCTCATCCCTCGCCGTCGTCTCCTCGATCTCGAGACCGGCGCCCGCCACCTCATTCATCTTCTTCGCGAGCCCAGACATGGACTTGAGCCGCCCCTCGTCTATGTCGTGCAGGACGAGGTTCGCTCCCCTTAGACCGGGGAGGTTGACTGCGTCGAGGACCGAGTTGTACCCGAAGACGGCGCTCCCCGCCCCCACAAGCACGATCCTGCTACCCATGGGGAAGTCTCGGCTAAACTTGGGATAAAACTACCGAAAGGAACTGGAAAAGGTGAGGTGTTACCGCCTCTCGGCGGTGCCAGCCATCGTGATGGAGGCCCGGAATCCGCGTAGGGCGCTCGGGTAGTCGTCGAAGGTGCATCCCGTCGTCTTACCGTCGATGCGCTCCATGTAGGGGAGGACGCTGACGACGTCCGCCATGGCCGCCGTTATCCACTTCATCTTCACCTCGACGGGCTCGTTTACCCAATAGGGGGTCACCTTGCCGATGTCTTCCAGCGCCTCCTTCGCCTTCTGTTTGATGAGGGCGCGGCTCTTGTTGGGGTGTAGGCACTTGGCCGAGTACCTGCCGACAGCCCACTTTATCGGGGCCGTCGTGACGCCCGGGACGAAGCTCTCAGCCTCCGCGGCAGCGGCGGCGTCGCCGGCGAGGAAGACCGAGGGGACGCCGTGCCACCCCGCGAGGGCGGCGTTCATCCCGAACTCACCCGTCTCCCTGCCGTTGATTACGACGGCGTCGACGGTGGCCCCGGAGATGGTGTGGGCGAGTATGCCCCTCTCCGTGCCGTTCATGGAGTGGTAGCCGACGTAGAGGGCGGCGTCGTAGTGGCCGTCGTCTATCCCCTCCATCATGCTGTTCGGCTTGGGGCTGCCCCTGACGAGGTATGCGGCCTCGTTCACGTCCTCGGGCTGGATGTTCCTCATACCTCCGTGGGCGTCGCTCACGATTATCTCCTTCGCCCCCGCGGCGAGGGCCCCCTCGATTGCGGCGTTGAGGTCGCCCGCCATCATCTTCCTGTAGTAGCCGTACTCGGCGTGGTTGCTGTCGACTTGTGTCCAGTCGACGATCCCCGTTATGCCCTCCATGTCTATGGAGATGAAAACGCGCTCTGGCTTGTTCGCCATAATGATCAAGGAGAATGGGCTCGGGGCTGTTTAAAACGGTTAGGAGGGGGCGCTCCTCCTGTACAGGATGGGTGCGCCGCAGTAGAGGCATAGGTTCGTCTTCGGGACGAGCTTCCCGCAGCCCTTGCAGACAACCAGGGGTGAATCCAAGCCAGTGGGTTCGTTCCCCTGTATATCGATTACGAAATCCTGCGCCAAGTTCATCCCGCCCCGAAACACCCGCGACCGGTTATAAACGGGCCGCAGCCCGCGGGGGGTGGGACCCCCGAAAGTGGCCCAGCAGATTTAATTTGGAACTCGGGGGAACTATCAGCATGGCCCCCACCCCCATCTACAGACCCCAGTCCGGACGCCACATGAGGGTCGCCTGCTTCATGTCGGGCTCGGGCACGAACGCGAAGAAGATCATCGAGCGCAGCCACCAGCATGGCTCAAGCTTCGGGGTCGAGCTCATATTCACGGATGTGAAGGACGAGACCCTCGACAGGGAGGGGAAGAAGGCGTGCAGGGCCCTCGACATCGCGAGGGAGAACGGCATCGCATACGAGTGCGTCGACATAATGGACTTCTACAGGTCACGCGGCCACTCCTCGAAGAAGGACCTCAACCTCCGCCCCCACTTCGACAGGCAGGTCGTCGCGGCCATCGAGAAGCACCGAGTCGACCTCATCGCCCTCGCGGGCTACATGAGCATAACGACGAGCCCCCTCCTCGACAGGTACGACGGGCGCATCATAAACGTCCACCCCGCCGACCTCACCATCATGGAGGGCGGTGAGAGGAAGTACGTCGGCATCCACACCGTGAGGGACGCCATACTCAACGGGGAGAAGGAGATACGAGCCACGACCCACATCGTCAGGGAGAGGGTCGACAACGGGGAGATACTCGTCCTCTCAAAACCCGTCGCCGTCAGGCTCCCACCGGGGGCCACCCCCGACAGGCTCGGGGAGGACAAGGAGCTCCTCAAGGCGGTGGTCGAGGAGCACCAGGACCGCCTGAAGAGGGAGGGGGACTGGGCCATCTACCCGCTGACCGTCCAGATGATAGGGGAGGGGAGGTTCTCCCTCGAAAACGGGGCCGTCTTCCTCGAAGGCAAACCTTCGCCCAATGGTCTAAGACTCTAGGTTATTGCCGCGACGATGGCGCCGTTAAGCTTGACGATGTCGGCGAACCTGACCTCGAGCAACCGATCGCGGCTCCCGCCCCCGCAGTAGAAGGTCTCGAACCCCTCAAGCTCCTTATCGACGACGACCCTCATCTTCGTCTTGTAGCCGAGGCTCGGCGTGCCCCCGGGCGGGTAGCCGCTTATCTCCTCCGACTGGTCGAAGGGCATCAGCCTAACGTTCTTCACGCCGAGGGCCCTCGCCGCCTCCTTCAGGTTCACCCTCCTGTCGCCGGGTACTATGAGCACAACGTGCTCACCGGACTCCGTCACGGAGACTAGGTTCT
>JAUYEB010000016.1 GCA_030691555.1 Candidatus Bathyarchaeota archaeon | reverse complement strand
TTCAACCAGTCATCCGAGATGGGGGTCGACTTCGACTACGTGGTCCACGGCACCGGGTCGGGGGGGACGCAGGCCGGCCTCGTCATGGGCGCGAGGGCGTTAAACACCGGCACGAAGGTCCTCGGCGCCGCCGTCGGATGGACCTCTAAGGAGGAGATGCAGGCCAGTGTCAATCAGATTATCAAAGACAGCCACGATGTCCTCGGCCTCGACGTGGAGATATCCGCCTCGGACATAGTCGTCCACAACGAGTACGCGGGGGGCGGCTACGGGGTCATAAGCAAGGAGAAGGCGGAGGCGGTGAAGGTGCTGGCTGAGACGGAGGGCATCCTCATCAACCCCGTCTACACCGCGACGGCGATGGCGTGCCTCATCGACCTCTGCAGGATGAAGAGGTTCAGGAAGCGCGACAACGTCCTCTTCCTCCACACGGGCGGGGCGGTGGCGCTGTTCCCGTACAGGGCGCCACTCAGGGCTTACTCGGAGGGTAAGCCGTTCCCGTGGACGGTCCCCGACTGGAGCCCGCAGGCAACCTAAACCCTTTTTCACTAGCCTATTCTCTATCAAGCGAAAATGGCTCCACCCCCAGAACTCGACCTCACCATCCCATACATCACGCCGGAACTGCCGGGGATAGGCGGCGCCATCAGGGCGAGGCCCGAGCTATTCTCCGTCGTCGAGGTCCCCGCCTACGAGCCCATCGGCTACGGCGACCACATCTACCTCAACGTGACGAAGCGTGGGAGGACGACGCGGGACACGCAGATAGACCTCGCCAGGCTCTTCGGGCTCCGCCGCGAGGACGTCGGCCACGCCGGCCTCAAGGACAGGCACGCCGTCTCGACGCAGACCTTCAGCCTACTCATGCCGATAGACGACCCGAGGGAGGTGGCAGGGATCGTGGAGTCGAGCCTCGCCGTCACGGTGAACTGGGCCAAGAGACACCCGAAGAAGCTGAGGTCGGGGCACCTCCACGGCAACACGTTCACGATAACGGTCACGGACATCGAGTCCCCGGAAACCGCCATGGCGCAAGCCTCTGAAATACTGAAGGCGATCGCCAAGCTGGGCATACCCAACTACTTCGGCACCCAGAGGATCGGCAGGGACGGGCAGAACGTCCTCGACGGCTACGCCCTCATCACCGGCGAGTACAGGGAGAACAACAGGTGGCTGCGCCGCTTCCTCGTCTCCAGCTACCTAAGCCACCAATGCAACAGGTACCTAGCCGAGCGGGTCCGCAGAGACCTATTCACCAAGCTCCTCCACGGAGACCTGGCCAAGAAACACGACACGGGGGGCGTATTCACCGTCGAGGACGCCGCGACCGAGCAGCCGCGATTCGACGCCGGCGAGATCAGCTTCACCGCCCCGATCTATGGCTACAAGATGCGTGAGTCGAAGTACGAGGCTAAGGAGCTCGAAGACGAGATTTTCTCGGGGGCAGGCGTCACCCTCGATCAGTTGCGTCGCGTCGGAGCGGATGGGACCAGGAGGCTTGGCAGGATACTCCCAGACATCAAGTTAGAGGCACACCCGGAGGGGATCACCATGTCGTTCACCCTCCCCCCGGGAGCCTACGCGACGGTGGTCCTCAGGGAGTTCATGAAGGACGAAGCGAAAATTGAGACCTCGGAGCCGGAGCTTGAAGAGACCGATGAAGTTGAGGAGCAGTAGCTCTACCTCGTCTCTATGACCTTGAGGAGCTCCTCGATTATCTCCTCATCGGTCTCCGTCCCCACCTTCCTCCGATACTCGCGCAGCCGCTCGAGGGTGGCGTCGGAGGTGCCCCTCCGGTTCCGGGCCGCACGGTCCAGCCACTCCCTGTACCTCCTCTGCTCCCTGTCTACCTCCTCGAAGGAGAGGTCGATGAGGTGGAGGTAGGTCTCCATCTCGCGGACGCTCCGGGGGTCCCGCAGGGGGAGTCCACCTATGCTGTCCTTGAGGGTGGCCAGGACATTTCGGAACTTCTCATGCCTCCGCTCCATCATACTGTCCAGTTCCCGGAGTTCGGCCGCCAAGTCGCTTGGTTGCAATGTGGAACGCTCAACACGCCACCCACCACCAGTTAATAACGGGTTAATGGAGCGGTAAAACCAGATTTCAGGCACTAAAACCGGACCCTCTAGGCCTTCCACCACTTGAACTCAAGGTACTCGACGCCCTCCTCCGAGGGGAGGGCGACGATGAAGGTCTTACGCACCGTGGAGGCGAGGCGCCCCGCCTTGACTATCTCGGCCGCCGACATCTGGTCGCCCCTCTGCATGACCTGTACGATGTAGGGGGCGTGGTCGATGCCCGGCCCGTGTTCGTAGACGGCGAAGTCGCAGCCGTACTTCATCCCGGGGGTGACGACGAAATCCTTGTCCCTCAGGTCCTTGTAGACTTGATACTTTGAGTCGAACCCGTCGAGCTGCCCCCTGGCGATCTTCACCAACTGCCTCCGGCCGAGCTTCCTGCCCCCGGCCCTGACGATTATCAGCTCCTTATCCTGCAGGTAGACCCCCTCGACCGCGTCGAGGATGAGCGGCTCGTCGAAGTCCTCCTTAGGCTTCGGGTTGCCCAGCGGCTTGCCGTAGAACCCCGTGTTGAAGAGGTGCCTGCTCTGCTCCACCGACCAGACGACTAGGCGGCCGTCGACGAGGGCCTCGACCTCAACCGGCTCGCCTGGCAACTCCCGGCCCCCTACATGGCGAGTATCCTGACGAGGTCGGCAGCCTCGTGGACCTTGTCGCCGAGGCGCTCGACCTCGCG
>JAUYEB010000291.1 GCA_030691555.1 Candidatus Bathyarchaeota archaeon | reverse complement strand
ACGTCCTTGGGCAGGTCGACGAGGACGGCGCCCTTGCGCCCGCTCGACGCTATCTGGAAGGCCGCCTTGACCGCCCTCGGTATGTCGGACGCCTTCCTGACCTGCATGTTGTACTTGGTGACGGAGGCGCTGCAGCCGATGATGTCGACCTCCTGGAAGGCGTCGGTGCCGATGACGGCGCGTGTCACCTGACCCGTGAATGCGACGACGGCACTCGAGTCAATGTTGGCCGTCGCGACGCCGGTTACGAGGTTCGTCGCCCCCGGACCCGAGGTCGCGAGGCAGACCCCGACGCCCCCCGTGGCCCGGGCGTAGCCGTCCGCCATGTGCGCCGCCCCCTGCTCGTGCCGCGCGAGGATGAAACGGAAGTCCCCGTTCAGTATCTCGTCGCAGAGCGGGATGACGACCCCGCCGGGGAGCCCGAAGACGTGCTTTACGCCCTCCAACTCAAGGGACTTCACGAATGCCTTTGTGCCAGCCATCTCAACCATACGCGTACGCCTCCAAACAGCAGAATCGGGAACCAAGCCGGGCCTGGCCCTTTGAGGAACTCATTATAAACCGTGGATACTTCGCTGGGGCAGAGCTACCGGATAAAGCGATACCCCATCTACGCCACCCTCCACTCGGCGGCCATGATAAAGCGATACCCCATGACACCAATCTCCAAACGGTATGTAGGGGGAAGAGCGGCGGCACCGAATAAAAGGTTTGTGAAAGTAATTACAGTACACACAGGGCGGCTGCGTTACCCTTAACACCCCCCTTGGACCGAGTGTACACAGATGAGTTGAGCCCATTGAGTAAGATGACGCACCTCGAATGCTCAAAGTGTGGCACGCGCCACGACGCGGAACAGATCCAGACCGTCTGCAAGAAGTGCGGGAAACCGCTCTTCGCCAGGTACGATCTGGAGGCGGCGAAGGAGACGCTCACGAGGCGGGAGCTCGTGGGCAGGGTCGCCTCGATGTGGAGGTACAGGGAGATTCTCCCCGTGAGGAGGCCGGAGAACGTCGTCACCCTCGGCGAGGGCTGGACCCCCCTCACGCCCACGCCACGGCTCGGCGAGACGCTGGGGCTGAAGAACCTGATAGTCAAGGACGAGGGGATAATCCCCACGGGCAGCTTCAAGGCGAGGGGCCTCTCAGCGGCGATCAGTAAGGCGAAGGAGCTCGGCGTGAAGCGTGTCGCCCTGCCCTCCGCGGGGAACGCCGCGGGGGCGATGGCCGCCTACGGGGCGCGCGCCGGCCTCGAGGTCTACGTCTTCATGCCCGAGGACGCCCCCAAGGTCAACGCCGTCGAGTCCGACGTCGTAGGCGCCAAGGTCGTCTTCGTCAAGGGCCTGATCAGCGACGCCGGCAAGCTCGTCAAGGACGGAATACCGGAGATGGGCTGGTTCAGCGTCGCCACCCTCGGCGAGCCATACCGGGTCGAGGGGAAGAAGACCATGGGCCTCGAGGTGGCGGAGCAGCTCGACTGGAAGCTCCCAGACGTCATCATCTACCCCACCGGCGGTGGCACCGGCATAATCGGCATGTGGAAGGTCTTCGACGAGCTCGAGGAGATGGGCTGGATCGGCGGCGAGCGCCCCCGGATGGTTAGCGTCCAGGCCGAGGGCTGCAGCCCCATCGTTAAAGCCTATAAAGAGGGGAAGGAGGAGAGCGAGTTCTTCGAGAACGCCCACACGGTCGCCGCGGGGCTGCGCGTCCCGAAGGCGCTGGGCGACTTCCTCATCCTCAAGGCGGTACGGGAGAGCAAGGGCACGGCTATCGCGGTCAGTGACGACGAGCTTATGGCGGACGTCCGCCTCGTGAGCCGCCTCGAGGGCATATTCGCGTGCCCCGAGGGCGCCGCCACCATCTCCGCCCTGAGGAAGATGGTCGACGCCGGCGAGGTCGACAGGGACGAGCGAGTCGTCCTCTTCAACACGGGCTCCGGGCTCAAGTACACCGACCTCTTCACCGTGAAGGCGCCGGTGGCCGACCCCAAGAAGCCCTTCGACTACGGGTCCCTCAGGTAGCAAGGCTTATCCCGACCGGGGGACACCCCTGACGCCGATCGAGATGGGGACTGCCACGGTCTTCGCCCCAGGGCACCTCACGGGGCTCTTCCAGATATGTGATCAGGACTCCGACCCCCTCCGAAAGGGGGCCCGCGGATCGGGGGTCAGCCTCGACATCGGGGTCTACACCACCGTGACGGTAGAGCCCGCGAAGGAGACGACCTGGAGCGTGAAGATGAACGGGGTACAAACCAGCGAGGCCTTCGTCTCCGAGAACGTCCTCTCGAAGTTCAGCAAACTCATCACCCCACACTCGATAGCCGTGGAGCACCACGTCGAGACCCCGCTGGTCGCCGGATTCGGCAGCAGCGGCGGTGGGGCGCTGAGCCTCGCCCTCGCGCTGAACGAGGCCACAGGCGCCAAACTGACGAGGATCGAGGCCGCCCAGATAGCCCACGTCGCCGAGATAGAGTGCAGGACCGGACTCGGCAGCGTCTTCGCCTCGGTCCGCGGCGGCTTCGGCATCCTCACGAAGCCGGGCGCCCCCGGGATAGGCGAAGCCGTCTCGTACCCTGACACTGAGAGGCTACGCGTCGTCTACCTCCACTTCGGCCCTATCCCGACTCGGGAGGCGCTGGCCAACCCGTCCCTGAGGACGAAGATCAACGAGATGGGCGGCCTATTCGTCGACGAGCTCAGCAGTGAGCCGACGCCGGAGAGGTTCATGAGGCTCAGCCGTCGGTTCACCGAGCACGTCGGCCTCGTCACGCCAAGGCTAAGGGCCGTGTTCGACAAGATGGACGCGGCGGATTACCCGTTCACCATGGCGATGTTCGGGGAGGTCGCCTTCGGCGTCATGGAGAGGACGAGGGCGGAGGAGGCGGCCGGCCTGCTCGAAGCATCATTCCCAAGTTGCGAGGCCGTCGTCGTGGGAATAGACGAAGAGGGCGCAAGGGTGACCCCTTAGAACCCGTGGAGAAATCGGTCGCTCTAGAGGCTGGGCTGCTCGTTGGGGAGCTGCACGGGTATCAGGTGCTCGGTCACGTAGTGTATCATCTGCGGGGGGCGCGGCACCCTCGCCGCCATCTCCATGAAGTGGTCGTAGCTGCGGGCGTCGAAGAGCCAGCAGTAGTTCCACTTCTGGTTCATTGAGCCGTGGATGCCCATGTACTCTACACCCGACTCCTGGCACGCCTTCTGCATGCGCTTGTCGTGCTCCTTCAGCTCCTTCCTGCTGCCCACCCAGTCGAAGTAGAGGAGTATCTTCATACCCTTTCTCCCGTAAGCGTTTGCCATTACTCTTATATCGTTATCGTTTTCCAGCGCCCTGGGAGCCCGCGACCATCATCAAAACGATTATTACCGGCGTGCTGACCCTTCAATTGTCTAGAGTGAACTATTATGTACAACGAGGATGTTCTCACCACGGCGACTATTGAGGGCATGCTCGCGGCGCCGGGCGTAAAGTGGCACCGCGACCCCCCAGACGTCATCGGCATGTGGCTCGCAGAC
>JAUYEB010000151.1 GCA_030691555.1 Candidatus Bathyarchaeota archaeon | reverse complement strand
CGCCCTGTCCATGCGTCTCATGTGGTACTTCATGGTGTTTCGCTGTATGTGGGTTCTAGGTGTGATAAAAGGGGGCGGGTGCGCGTGGAGACCCGGGAGAGGTTAACGCATTACACCTATAATGCCCATATTGGGAGAATGATATCCCGGACGACGTCGGTTTCGGGCCTCCTTCGGGGATTGAGGCTACCCGCTAGGCCCCTCTCGTTTGAGGGGGAGCTCGATGGTGAAGGTTGTGCCCTCACCGACCTTCGAGTCGAAGCCGATCCTTCCCCCCAGCGTCTCCACGGCCCTCCTGGCGTACTCCAACCCCAGCCCCATCCCCCCGGGCTTGGTCGAGTAGAGGGGAGAGAAGATCTTCTCCTTCGCCTCGTCGGGTATGCCGACCCCGGTGTCGATGATCCTTATCAGGACCACCTCCTTCTCCACCTCGACCCGCACATTCAGCCCCCCTCCCGAGGGCATCGCCTCCAGGGCGTTCTCCAGGAGGTTGTTCAGGACCCTGACCATGAGGTCCGGATCCAATCGCAGCGGCTTTACGTCATCGCTGAACGAGGTGCTAAGGGCCACGTCCTCCGGCATCGTTACGCCCTCGAGGACGCCGTTGATGAGGGCGACGAGGTCGGTCTCCCTCAGCTGCGGCGTGATCTCGCGCGTGTTTGATCTCCAGCCGGCGATCATGGTCAGCGATCTGACCGCGTTCTCCTCGATTATCCTCAGCATGTCGGGGATGGTGTTCGGGTCCTGCTTGGCAAGGTTCACGCCCTGGACTATCGCCCCCAGGGGCCCCCTCAGGTCGTGTGCGACGATCTGGCTCATCCGGGTCACGGCGGCCATCTGCTCCGCGTGCTGCGCCCTCCTGCTACCGTTCTCCCTCTGGGTCACGTCCCTGCTTATGATCCCCAGGTTCTTACCCATCCTGAAGGCCCAGGTCGACGCCAACCCCTCGCCGAGGTTGGAGACGATCCGGTGCCCCTCCTCATGGTACTCCTCCCCCGTTTCGAGGGTGCTCTGGAAGCCCTTGAATCTGGCCGTCGCCTCTATCCCGGGCGTGAGATCCGCCATCCTCTTACCTATGAGGTCCTTCCTCGACGTCCCGTTTGGGTAAAACCTCAGGGCCGCGTTGTTGAGGTCGAGCAGCCTTAGACCGGGATCATAGATCATGATCGCGTCGGGCGCCGAGTCCATGAAGGACTCGAGCCGCTCCTTGGTCTCCCTGATCTCGAGGGTCCTCTCCGCGACCCTCTCCTCTAGCATATCCACGTATCTCTGAAGCTGCTCCTTCGATGACTTCAGGTCCTGGTTCAGCCTCCTGAGGGACTCCTCGCTCTCGATTGTGGAGGTGATGTCAAGCACCAGGGACATGACCGACGCCATCTTCCCCCGCTCATCCTTGAGCACCGAGCTATACCAGGTGCAGTGGATCACCCGACCGGTTTTCGTGTAGTTGCGGTTCGAATAGGTCACCCGCGTAGTCACGCCGTTGGCGAGCCTACTCATGACGTGTTCGACGATCGGCGCGTCTTCCTCGTACACGATCTTCAGATCGTTGAACGGCTTCCCGACGGTCTCCGCGGGGCTCAAGCCGAAGATCCTCTCCGCCTCACCCGACCAGCGGGTCACCACGAAGTCGGAGTCCCACTCTATCACCCCCACGGGGGTGTTCTCGATGTGGAGACGGAGGCGCTGCTCGCTCTCCTGTAGCAGCCGCTCGGTCCTCCACTTCTCCGCGGCCTGCTTGATCAGGTTGCTGAGAACGATGTAGTGGGCCAGCTCGGACTCCTTCTTTATGTAGGCGTCGACCCCGGCCGAGAACGCCTCCGAGGCCACCTCCTCGCTCCCCCGCCCCGTGTAGAGTATGAAGGGGACCCTGCTAGTCTTCCTGATCTCCCTGCAGAGCTGTATCCCGGTCATCACGGGCAGGACATAGTCGGAAACGATGCAGTCGAAGTGTTCTTTCGTTAATAGCTTCAGAACCTCCGAGGGCCTCTTCGAAGAAGAGAGATCGAGGTTGGGGTCCATCCGACAGAGGTTCATCTTCACGATCTCGATCTGTGACGCCTCGTCGTCGACTAGTAACACGCGTATTTTAGCCGGGGAGGTCTTAGAGGGGGCGGTGGCCAAACCGAGTCGCTTTATCACTCGTCTTTCAGCGATTATTAATCTTTTACAGCCTGTGTCGCAATAGGCAACGCTAGCGAATACATTTCTTCTTGAGCCAAATTAGATCCCTTTGTCAATCAAAAAATTGAGTAATTCTTGGGGTACGCTCCATCAGGGAGAGTTCATGTCAGATAGGTTCAATACGAATTCAAAGATACGCGTTGTCTCTGTTTTTAGTGTAATTTTTAGCATAATTATTTAAATTTATTGCTTTGTGGATTAATTATAGGGGTTAGTGCCTGTTTCCCTTCACCCCACTCCACCCGTCTACCCCTCACATGTTCACCAGCATATTATAGAGAGCCACCTTACCCACAAGCTCCCTCACAATATTCTCAAAGCTCCTGGCGAGGCTAAGCTCCCCAAACAGCCGCTTAAACGTCGAGTAAGAGGTCTCCACAGCCCACCGCCGCCCATACCCGGTGATCCGGGCCCAAGCATCGTACCCAAGCTCCCTGACCCGACCCACAGCCCTCCTCCGAGCCGGAGGACCCGAGCCGAGCCTGCTGTTCCTCCGAGGCTTGATCACCGCCT
>JAUYEB010000150.1 GCA_030691555.1 Candidatus Bathyarchaeota archaeon | reverse complement strand
GGGTCTTGGGGACGTCCTCCTTACAGTTGGGGCAGTGAACAACCTCGCCAGAAGCGCCGCTCGCCATAAACACACCATCCAGTCGATAACAATAAGAAATCACATTTCATAGATTTAATCATTTTCGATCCTCTCCTCGGTTGTTATTGCTTGAAAAGGGTTAAAAAAAGGCTAAAAATCGCGCCCCGCCTCTATATAAGGTTCCTGCGCTCGTTTTTGTTCTGAAAACGATAAAAAAATGCCTTCAGGGAGGCTCCCATTTTACTTGGCGGTGTAATTTATTCCCCGGGCAGCCGGCCCCGCGCGAGGCGTCCGCTGTGGAAATCCTCATACAGGAAGCATGCTGCGCCATGCCCGGGCTCCACGGTGAACATCTCGGGTTCCTCCTTGAAGCACCTGTCGAAGGCGTATGGGCACCTCGGGTTGAACCTACAGCCCGGAGGGAGATTGATGGGTTGGGGCGTCTCTCCCTTGATGGGGAGGTCGCCTCTCTTCTTCTCAGTGCGCGCCATCATCGAGGAGAATGTATCACTTAGTTATTGCTACTTGTTCAGTGCCTTCTGAATTTCTATATCACGTTCTTCTATGATCCTGTCATAGTAGATGATTAGGAGTCCGGCTGGGAGAGTACTCAACCCTAGGTATAGATACGCCCTGAGGCTGTCATATGGTGACCAGACCGAGTTGATTGTTAGTGTGTAGTTATTTTTTATACAGAAGACCGTGACGAAGTACTCCGCCTTCAAATTCGTCTTGGCTTGCGTAGTGTAGGTCTCCTGGTCTGCGTCGAAGATGTAATTAATTACCGGCGTCTCTCCCACAATAGGAGTACCGTCCTTATACGGGATTATACTGATCCCTATCCCTCCTACGTGTCCACCTTTTAATTTTATTAAAATCATGGTATCATTGTCGATTGTTGGGATGATGAATGTATCAATCCAATACTGATTCGATTCTGTGAGTATGAAACTGGGACCTGTCTTTGTGAGTATCTGGGGAAGCTTCACAAGGGGAAGGACCGAGGAGGAGAAGGCGACGAGTATCCCCATAACCGTAAGAAGATTTCCAAGAACCCTCAGTTTTCGAATTTAATCCTCACCTTCTTACTTCATTATAGGAACTTTTCGCTATAATGGCAAGCGGATAAGTGCCTTGGCGTTATCTCCCTAAGAGCCGGTTCCTTCTCCTTACAGAGATCAGTAACATAGGTACACCTCGGATTGAACCTACACCCCCTAGGGGGGTTAGTTGCACTCGGTACTTCACCACTGAGAATTATCTTCGTCCTCTTCTTCTCCGGGTCTGGGATCGGGATCGCTGCTAGCAAGGCCTGCGTGTAGGGATTCAGTGGTTTCGAGAAGACTTCATCCGTGTTAGCTGTCTCGACGATTTTCCCGAGATACATCACGGCTACACGGTTTGTGATCTGCCTCACCGAGCTAAGGTCGTGAGAGATGTATAGGTAGGAGAGTCCCTTCTTCTGCTGCAGTTTCGTGAGTAGGTTGAGAATCTGGGCGCGAATGGAAACGTCGAGGGAGGAGACTGGTTCGTCAGCCACGATTAGTTTGGGGTCCACAGCGAGTGCCCTCGCAATAGCTATTCGTTGCCTCTGCCCCCCGCTGAATTCGTGAGGGTACCTCTCGGCATGGTACTCCTCCAAGTTCACCATCTTAAGGAGTTCATATACTCTGTTCTTCCACTCCTTTTTCTCGACGTGCTTGTGGATGGCAAAGGGCTCGCTGAGTATGTCATAGATCGTCATCCTCGGGTCGAGTGAAGTGTAGGGGTTTTGGAAGACCATCTGGATACCATGCCTGATCTCATGGATCTTCTCATTATTCTTGGTGCGGAACGCTTCCACGACGTCAATGCCATTATAGAGGATCTGACCCGAGTCGGGCTCCTCAAGTAGCATAAGCGTCTTACCAAGTGTCGTCTTCCCGCAGCCACTCTCGCCTACGAGTCCAACATTCTCACCTCTGTCGATGTTGATGGAGACATCATCGATTGCGTGGACTTCATCCGTCTGCTTCTTGAGTAGTATCCCCCTCGTGTATACCGGGAAGTGCTTGACGAGGTTCTTGATCTCTAGGATATTTTTGCTATTGTTTTCCATGTCTAGTCAGGCTCCACTCAGTGATAAATCGCGCCATAGGTGGCAGGCGGATAGGTGGCCCTTGTCTGTTAGCTCAAGTTGGGGTACTTTCTCCTTACAGATTTCCTTGGCATAAGGGCACCTCGGGTGGAATCTGCACCCGGTAGGGGGATTAATTAAGTTGGGGATGTTCCCCGGAATCACCCTCAACTCCTTTCGTTTATCGATGCGCGGAACCGCCTGAAGCAGCGCCTCCGTATAGGGGTGCTGTGGCCTCTTGAATAATGAATGTGTCTCCCCGACCTCTGCGACCATTCCAGCGTAGAGCACTTGAACCCTCTGCGTCATCTCAGCGACTATGCCCATGTCATGCGTGATCATGACTAGAGACATCTTCTGTTTCTCCCTGAGATCCTTTATCAGCTCCAGAACTTGAGCCTGCACTGTAACGTCCAGGTTCGTCGTGGGCTCATCAGCGAATAGAAGTGATGGCCCAGATGCAAGAGCGCGCGCTATTGCTATTCGTTGCTTCATCCCCCCGCTGAGCTCGTGGGGATACTCATTGACTCTAATCCTAGGCTCAGAGATTCCCACCATCTCAATGAGCTTAGTAGCCTTCTCCATAGCCTCCTTCTTGGATAGCTCCCTCTGATGCTCCTTAATGACCTCTGCCAACTGATCACCGACTGTATAAAGGGGGTCGAGGGACGTTGTCGGGTCCTGGAACGTCATCGAGATCTTCCTCCCACGTATCCTCCTCATCTCCTCCTCTGACTTCGTAAGGAGATCTTCCCCCTCGAATATGATTGATCCCGAGATGATCTTTCCCGGCTGCGGCACTATTCGGAACACCGAGAGGCCAGTGACTGTTTTCCCTGAACCTGATTCTCCGACCAATCCGACAGACTCGTCCTTCCCAACCTGGAAATCTATACCATCTACGGCCTTAACAACGCCGGCCTCCGTGAAGAAGTACGTCTTCAGACCTTTGATTTCAAGTAGTCCTTCCATCACGTTTCCTCCTAATCCCTCAACCTCGGGTTGATGGCGTCCGACAGCCCATCACCAAGGAGATTAAATCCAAGCACCGCGAATAGTGTGGCTAGACCGGGAAATACGGTTGTCCACCATTCTGTCCTGATGTACGTGTACCCTTCTTGAATCGTTAGTCCCCATGTTGACGTGTTGACGTCGCCGAAGCCGAGGAAGCTGATTACGACCTCGGTTAGTATGTTCCCCGCGATCATCAGGGTTGCCGTAACTATGATGGGTGTTAGAATGTTGGGGATGACATGACGCAAAATTATCCTCCCTCTACCTGCGCCAAGGGCACGCGAAGCCTGGATGTACTCGAGTTCCCTGACTCTGAGTATTTCCCCCCTTACAATGAAGGCTATCGTAGACCAGCCGAAAACACCGAGTAGGATTAGTATTAGGGTCAACCCGAATCCTTGGGCCACGAGTATCAGGAAGATCCTCGCGGCGAGGAGAATCAAGGGCAGTAGGGGGATCGTGTAGAATATCTGAGAGATCATCAGTAGTATGTCGCTCAGTCCTCCCCTAGAGTAGCCAGCTATGGAACCAACGGCGAGTCCAATCAGCACAGCGATGATTGTGGCGCCTACGCCAACGTATAGATCTCCAAGGGTCCCGTGCAGAACCTCACTGTAGATATCTAGGCCTGAGCGACTGGTACCGAAGGGGTGCTTGAGCGACGGGGGTTGCCCCGCCTCACCCTCGTATAGGGTCTGGTAACTCCTCTGAGGGTACGGAGAGAGCCACGGACTTGTGATGGCTATGAAAACGAAAAAGAGAACTATGAAAAGTCCTGCAAGGCCCGCCTTGTTTCTCTTGAATCTCCTCCAGGCAACGGCCCACTGGTTAGCCTCTCTCCTCTTCTCTAGCCTCTCTTGATCTACGTTCAGGATATTCTCTGGGCCCTTATTCTCCAATCAATAACCCCCTAGCCTAGCCTGATCCTTGGGTCTATCATACCGTAGACCAGATCTGTGATGAGGTTCGCGACCATCAGCATTACTGTGATCACGACTGTGATCCCGACGATCATCGGTATGTCAAGTGAGTACGTCGCGACAACGAACTGGTAGCCGAGTCCTGGCCAACTGAAAGTCGTCTCCAGCCCAGGGGCACCGGCCAAAGATGATCCAAAGCTCAACCCCACAATGGTTACGATGGGTGTGATCGCGTTTCTAAGCGCATGCTTATAGACGACTGTTCTTTCACTCAACCCGCATGCTCGGGCAGCGAGGACATAATCATCCCTCAGGGTCTGGAGCATATTCCCCCTAATTAAACGGACGAATGTCGCCAGTTGAACATAGGTTAAAACAAGTAGTGGCATGAGGAGGTGGGCTAGTCTGTCCCCTAACTCACTCCCCCACCATAGGCGAGTGATCCCCGCCGCACCCGCAGAGGGGAGCCAGCCGAGGTAAAGTGAGAAGATTATTATCATCATCAATCCAAGCCAGAAAGTAGGCATCGAGTATCCGAAGAGGGCGAAACCGGTCACAGCAACGTCGCCCTTTGAGTATGGGTGCCTTGCCGAGTAGACTCCAAGCGGTATACCAATGAGAACAGCCAGTAGTAACGCAGGAATCTGAAGCTCTAGGGTCGTAAACACCCATGGTCCAATCTTATCAGCAACAGGGGTGCCCGAAGCGCTCACACCCAGGTTGAGGTGGAGGATATCCCACAGCCAATAAAAATATCTAACATAGAGTGGCTGGTCGAGGTGATAGTAAGCCCGTAAAGAAGCTATCACCTGTGGGGAAACCGATTTCAGCCCCTGCCTAAGTATAGCGAGAGGATCCCCCGCAGCATTAGATATGGTGAAAGTAAGTATCGAAACCCCTAAAAAGACGGGAATCATAAAAAGAAATCTACGAATAATATATTTAGTAATACCAGCCATTCAACCACTATTCCTTCTCATTAATGCTTTTAACACCAAACATTTAAAATATCTGGGTTCCTTCAAATAATGTAGGAGAAGTGTATAGAAAAATGGAAAGAAGCAGAAAAACGTCAATTAAGGCTTTTACGGGTGTGCTTTTAGGATTTTTAACCTTTATTCTAATATTCAGCTCGATCAATATATCGACTCCCACCCCTGTAAACGCTGCATCCTCGCTCTTCTCGATAACCCTGCTCGCCCCGACTACGAACCCCGTTCGACGGCAGCACGCAGCGCTCATAGCTAATGCGCTACAATCCGTTGGAGTTAATGCGAGAGTGGTCTATGTGACCTTCTCTGACTTGATAAACAGGTTGTTCCCCGAGGACTCAACAAAGATGGGGAAGACCTTTGTCGACGGTGGATATGACATAGGCTTCATTGGTTGGGGCTTTACATCTCCTGTACCCGACATAAAGTCTCAGTACGTTGGAACCCCGGAGGCATTCCCACCGACGGGGAACAATTATGCACTCTACAACAGCAGCGAAGCTAACGAGATCCTCAACAAGATTTACACCTCACTTGACTCAGCTCAGCAGTTAACGTACTTCAAGCAACTGAGCCTTGTATTGAACAAGGACAAACCATACGTCCCTATCTATCTACCATCTGATATTATTGCTCGAAAGCCCGAGATCAAGCTCTTCGGAGACGCTAATGTTTTCAGCGGGATGTCGACCCCCTTCAGCGACCTCCAGTACGTCAGTGGAGTGACAACATTCACATTCGCTGAAGCGGGAGACTGGACGAGCCTAGCACCGTGGGGTAACGCGGACTCAAACTCATTCTACTCACTCTTTGTCTATGGTGCAACACAGGGTGGTCTACAACTCGTCGACCCCCGTACAAATACCATGTACCTCAATGAGGCGTCGAGTGTTAAGGTCTCTACCGATGGCCGCACGTGGACAATCTCTATCAAGCCAGGGATAAAGTTCCACGATGGCGTAGAGGTAACATCCGACGACTACCTCTTTGCTGAGATGGCGCTGATGACCCCCTCAGTGGCATCGGTCGCCCTATCAGACAAACTTAGCAGATTCGGGAACCTCGTCTCATTCACATGGCTTAACGGGACCACGACGAGTGTCGATAACTCCGAAGGTGCACTCACCGAAGCGACCTCAACCTTCAAGGCAATCGACAAGTACACCTATGAGTTCAATATCGGTTCAACTCTCCAACCATATGCATTCCTTAACCAGACTGAGTGCTCGATAGCTCCACTCCCCAAGCACTATCTAGAGAAGATTTCCTACAGCCAGTGGAACACCAACGCCTTCGCGACGGGTCTCGCTAATCCCTACACCTTCACATGGGACACAGCGAAGTATGGAGGAACCGGAACTTACACAGCATACGGTCCATTCGGAACCGGACCATATGTATACCAGGGATATGACCCCGTAAAGAGGCTATCCACCCTTACGAAATTCGACCAGTACTTCAACACGGCAGCCCTTGAGGCCAAGGGGTACTTCACAGTTGAGACCTACAACATAGTAACAATAGTGGAGAAGGATGCCGCGATCGCTGCATATAGGACGGGCGAAATTGACGCCCTTGACACAAACTACCAGCTCGCAGCAGACCAGAAAATCCTGAAGGAACTGGGAGCCAATGTCTTCTCGAAGCCACAGGTTGGCTGGCAAGAGATGGGCTACAACATGCAGAACCCGATAATTGGCACCGGTACCGACACACCGCTAGGTAAGTCCAACCCGGCTAAGGCAGCCGAGGCCGCACGTCATGTACGCCAGGCGATAAGCTACCTAATCCCAAGAGACCTCATCGTGTCACAACTCCTCGACGGCGCAGGCGAGTCCGGGACAACCGTACTTAAGGCCTTCGGCGCTGGCTACCAGGACGCATCAATCAAATCTGATCCTTACAACCCCACACTCGCCAAGGCGGAACTAGCCGCAGCGGGCTACTCGACAGGAGTATCAGCGATCGTACCTACCCCACCTGCGCCCGAGGTCGCTGCTAACTTCATCTACGGCCAGGCAGTCCCAATAGAGGGTGTATTCAAGAACCCCGTTACAGGTTCTCCCTACACCAACTTCGTCGTCAGGATCCAGGAGAGCCAGGACAATACGACCTGGATTGACACAGGATACGCCCCCATTACAGACAGCCAAGGTAATTACCACGCGATGGTCATCCCCGACTGGGCGACAACCTACATAAGGGCGTATTTCACTGGCTACACAGTCTCAACGACGATATCCTCAAACTGGCCAATCGTGGCTGGAAACTACTATGACCAACTAGTCGCCGCAGGAAAGGTGGAGCAGATACTCCCACCAACATCTGGGCCGGCTCAGAAATTCACAACTCGAACGGTGAAGGACATATTGACAGGAGCCTTACAACCATATGCCACAGCGGACTCTGTGTCCACGCTCTCTGCGAATGTAGCCACGAAGAACGATGTGACTGCCCTGGCCACACAAGTTACGGCACTCAAGTCGAGCGTCGACTCCTTAACAACCTACCTCTATGCCTCCATAGCGATCGCAGTTGTTGCGGTGGTCTTAGCGGTATATATTCTGATGAGGAAAAAGTAGCCGATAATCCCCTCTTTTTTCAACTTCTAATGGCTAGAATACTTATTTCGAGTAGAAGGATACCCCCACAGATTATGTATACGAGGGCCTTCCTCTCCGCCTCTCTAGAGTCGCCCTTCTCCCAATCCTTTCCGTGGAGCTTTAGCAACTTCATTGCCTCAGCCCACTTTGCTGTGCCCGAGAAGTCGATGGCGCCTCCATATAGAAAAAGGAGCATCACCCCTAAGAGCGTGAGATTGCCGAATAGCTCAGTGATTTGGCTTTGGTCGAGGTTATCGAAATAAACTTTAGATACGAGAAGACTTAGAGCTACATTTAAAATGGTTATCTCTATCGACAAACGTAAAGATTTCATTAATACCTGTTTAATATTCGACAAGTACTATTATTTTCCTGCAGCTTATTATTTAAAAATTTAGTGCGAGAGATTATTATGGCCGTAAAAAATGGTGGAAATGGGAACAGAATATTAATAATTACATTCCTTGCAACTTTCCTAATTTTAACAGCAGCTACTGTAATCATTATCTATCTTCCCAAGCTCCAGTCAATACAACACATACCCTCCTCATACGATGTGAAGATCCCAGATTGGGCATATTTCGTTGCACCGGGCTATGAGAAGGTAGTTATGATGAATTTTACGGAGGTATTCAAGACAACTGGAAATTTCAGTGTATTTACCTCTGAGGAACTGCTTGAGGTATTGGGTTTTTCGACGACTGTCACTGTTAGGAACTGCGCGTCAGCTGTCGTCGTCCTGTATCCGAATCCTAACCCAAATTCTGAGGAACTCGCCCTGAATATCTTGAAACTGGACTCTCCAACTTATTCTGCCCTCAAGAAGGAACTTGAGGCAAAGGCGATCGAAAACACGACGTATGGAGATTCGGTCATTTATCAGGTGATCCGGTCAACCTCTGGCACACCCGCCTATGTTACCGGATACACCAGTCTCAAGAACGGATTCCTCCTATACTCGGACTCCGCCAAGGGGCTCAGCATCCTGGAGGGCGCCCTTGGGAACGAGGCCGGAACTTCCAGGCTTATAGACGAACCGAAGGTGAAGGCAGCGTTCTATGTCCTCTCCCCATCGGAGGACTTAGCCTTCTCCTATTCCATATTTCCATACTCAGTGAGCGATGTGGTGGCGACCTCGACGAAGGTGAGCTATGAGAGTAACAAAATAGTTACGAGGAGCTTATACGCGTTCAACACCACGGAGGCCGCCGAGAAAAATCTGGATAACATCAAACAGGCGAACAAAAACGCGACAGATTTCCAGGTGATGGATAACTACATCCTGGTGGTGGCGAGGTACGACAAGTCGTACTTGATGGGTGAGCTGCGCTCGCTCTGAGAGGCTTTATCCCTTCTCCTGCGTGGTTTAGACTCGGGTTACCGGTTGAGGCGCGTCGTTGTCAACCCTTGAGGCGCCGAAGGACGTTGCGTCGAAGATCCTAGCTATCTTACGCGGTTTTCGGGTTCTCATGTTTTTTTACGTTGCTTTTCTCGGCGTCGGCCTGTGTGTCTTCGCTCTTGGCTCCGTGTTCCCATGGCTCGACGGTGTGCTTCTGGCGTCCAGATCGACGCCGTGGGGCGTTGTCACCTCCCTCTTTGTCCACAGTGATCTTGGTCACCTCGCCATGAACCTAGTTGGGCTCCTCTCCTTCTTCCTCGTCTTCCCTTTTACCAACTACTTCCTGCCCGGGGAGGAGAAGGCGGGGAGGGTAGTCTTCTTCCTCGCCGCCGTCTTCGCCTCGACGGTCCTGTCGAATGTGGTCTGGATCGTGATCGTGAACATCGGCTCGATGGGTGCCTCGGGGCTCGTCTATGCCTCCGAGGGCGCCGTCATGGGGTTCTGCCTGGTCAACTTCTGGGATATCTACAGCGGCGAGGGCCCAGGGGCGGGTGGGGGGCGAGGGGCCTTACTGGTAAATCTCCTCGTCTTCGTCCCCGTCTGCGTGTGGATGGTCTTCTATACGAGCTCGTTCTTGAGCTACGGGCGTGACGTCAACGTGCTGATACACGGGTCCTCCTTCGTCCTAGCCTTCATCCTAGCCATCGAGTGGGGGAACGTCAAGAAGGTGTTAGGGATCGGAGGTGGGGCGGGGGCTTGACCATTCCCCCCGGATGGGGGTGATTTCTTTTCAAACCGCTCGATGTCTGCTTCTTCTCTTTAGGAAGTATCCCGCCGAGATGGTGGCGACGGCTGCGAGGATGACTGCGTACGTGGTAGTCCACTTTTTTCCCGGTGACTGTCATCCTGTACCTGTCGAGGCTGCCTAGGCCGACGGGGCCGGCTTTGGCGGTGAGTTTGACGGCCACGTCGTATGTGCCCGGGGTGGCGTCCCGGGTGTTGAGGGTCGCGGTGTATGTCCCGTCGGTCGCCACAGTGCCCTTGAATGTCTTGACCTCGGTCCCCGTCTGGGAGAGAGTTATTGTGTATGTGCCGTTCGTTACGGGTTTGTTGTTGTAGGTCGCCCTGTGTGAGGTGTAGGTCTTGGTCTCCCCCTGCGTTATCTGGACCTCTGGGAGGCTCAGGGTGCTGTCCGAGGGCTTCAGGAAGTAGTCGGGGTTTGCCGTCACGACGAACTCCTCGCCGGGTTTGTACTCCTTGAACATGTAGGGTCCAGTTCCTGTGAGGGTGCCCTCCGAGATTGGCCGGTATTTGGACGAGTCTTTGATGTTCTGCCAGATGTGCCTGGGGATGATGGGGATGTTCGCGCCTATCCCGCGGAGGGTCCAGTGGCTCGTCGTGTTCATGTAAGCGATCGCGGTGAGCCTGTCTCTGGCTTCGCCCTTGACGAAGCTTGTGAGGTGTGGGGCGTAGATGGGGTTCCGCTGCTGCTTGGCGTATGTCCACGTGAAGACGAGATCGTCGGCGGTGAGGGGTTGGCCGTCGTGCCACTCGATGCCGTCGTTAAGGGTGAAGGTTATCTTCAGCCCTGGTGATCCGTCGGGGGCAGTCCAGGGCTCCGTTTCCCATGATTTGGCCAGCCACGGGATCTCAGCGAGAGTCTCGGGGTCGAGGTTAATAGTGGTGTCGTAGATGACGCCGTTGAGCATGGCGTCCCACCACCAGTTGATCTCGTATAATGGACTTGCCTCCTGCGGGTCGGACGTCCACCCGACGTTAAGGACGGAGCCGTATTCTTGTGTCTTGTCGGTAGCGAATATGAAAGTCATCGAGTTGGTCACGCCGCTCCACCATGAGAGGTCGATGGTGTTCTTGAGCCGGACGTTGTAGGGCGATGTGTAGGCTTTGGTGTAGAGTGGGATGAACGGCACCTGCTCTGAAAGGTATTTCTGGGCGAGCTGGGCACCTTCTACGGCCTCCGCGTTCGTTTCGCCGTACTTCAGCTTATCGAGGGCTGCGTCGATTGTGCTGTTCTTGAATAGCTCAAAGTTCCGGGGCGGTGGAGAGGTTGAGTAGAAGAGGTCGTATATCCAGTCAACGTCTGGGCCCCCTCCCCATCCTGCCGTGTAGATGTCGTAGTCCTGTTCGTTTAATACGATTGGTGAGGCGATGGATCGTGGGACTTCTTGGAGATAGTATGGGATACCGATGGCGGCGAACTGCTTGGCCAGCTCCCGCGCGGAGAATATCCTATGTGACTGATCTGAGCGGGCAATGATTGTTAAGGTTCTCATCGTGGTGTTCGTCTCGGGGTCTACGCGCAGACCGTCAGCGCCCATGACGAAGCCGATGCTGTCGAGGAGTTGCGCTGCCTTCGTTGGGTCGAGGTCGTATGATCTGTATGAGGTTCCACTCCATGGGCCGTAGCTTGGGGAGCCGAGGAACGTGTTGATCTTGTACCCGAGTCCTTGAAGGCCTTCGCTGACGTACTTGTCTTTGTCACATAGGTGGGCGATGGCGCGTCGGAATTGTACGAGGTTGAGCGGGTATCGTTCGCACTGTAGGCTGAATCCCCAGACGCCCTGCTCGGCGTTCTGAGCGGTGGTGAGCATACCCGAGTCCAGGCCTGCCTTGATGTCGGGTATCTGGTCGGATGTGAAGAAGTCGACGATGTCCACGTCTCCCGAGAGTAGAGCCGTCGTCTCCTCCTCGGGCGTGGCGTATATCTTGAATCGAATCTCTCTGAAGTATGGGCCTTCCAGTGGCCCGATGCTCGATGATACACCCGCCTTCACCGCTAGTGTGGCGGCCGAAAGCAGCAGCACCGTCATAATTGCCACAATTTTTTGCGTTGAGTTCGGTGTGTCGTTCAAAATCCTCGGGGTCGACTTAGCGAGTTGGAATATATTTATCAATTGTACCCAATAGTTAGTTAGCATCAGTCTCGGAATCTTGATCTCGTCTGAGAAAACCCCAAAGAATGATTCGTGGATCGAGACGCGGGAGTATCCCGGCTCTCGACTCCAACTGATCCCATTCCTCGTTATGATGATTCTGGCCGTGGTGTTTTTCCTCTTATTCTCGAAGGGTGAAATCTCGATCTCCGCGGCTTTCTTCCTCATATTTGCCTAGTTGACATTCAGCGTCGCCGTATTCCCGCAGTATCTGGAGTTCTCGGGGATGAGCGGTGAGCTTGTCGCTCAGGGCATGGCTAAGGCGCGGCGGCAGAAGGGCCTCAGGCGCTTCATACCCCTCGTAACGTCGTCATCAGTTTTGCTTGTCCTCCAAGTAGTCTTGGTATTTATTGCTCCGCCGTCCCTGTTCTGGGGCTCCCTAACGGGGATAATGGCGGGTTTCGCCTCATCCAGACTGGTTTTCACCCTCTATGTGAGGTACTGGTCGAGGAGCCGGGGCTTGAAGGTGAGCAGCTACTCAATGGCGTCGAGGAACGAACATGGCAGTCGGGTCGTGCTGGAGTATGGACTGAAGGCTGTAAGGGTCTGACTTGAAGGGGGAGGCGGGTTCTAGGGGGTCTCACCCCGATCCTGCCCCGTCATTTTATTGGGTTTGTGCTTCTCTTCATAGTCAGTGGCTCGGGCCCCCCAGAGGTCGTCCATATATTCCGCCGGCTTTCCCCGGCTACACTTTTTTCAAGTACCGTCACACTCTCTGATACATGGCATCTTCCAGGGGCGGATTCAATTCAGACGAACTCGCATATTATTCGCGTCAGCTCGTTCTGTCGGAGATCGGTTTGAATGGGCAAAAGAAGCTGAAGAGTGCTAGGGTTCTCGTAGCGGGGGTCGGTGGGCTTGGCTGCCAGCTCTCGGTTCAGCTCGCTTCCATGGGGGTCGGGTTCCTAAGGCTCGCTGATCGCGATGTCGTGGAGATGAGTAACCTTCAGAGGCAGCACCTATACGGGGTCGACGTCGTCGGGTACCCCAAAGTGGAGGCAGCGGAGATGCGTCTCCGCAAGGTGAATCCCTTCATCGACATCGAGGCTCTCCCAGTCTCGGTAAATGATAGGACCGCCGCCAAGCTGGTTGATAGTGTGGACATCGTTGTTGATGGGTTGGATAGGTTGACTCCGCGCCTCGCCTTGAACAGGGCATGTGTGGAGCATGGTGTACCCTACGTCTACGGGGCCGTCATAACGCATGTCGGGAACGTCTCCACGATCATCCCGGGGGAGACCCCGTGTCTGGAGTGCTGGCAGGGCGGAGTCGACGAGGCGAACGTCCCAACCTGCGCCACAGTCGGGGTGATGCCACCCGCTATAAGCGTCATCGCCAGCATCCAGGTCTCCGAGGCGGCCCGGATCATCCTCGGGGAGAAGTCGCGCCTCGCGGGCAAGCTGCTCTTCTTCGACTTGGACGACCTGAGCATGGAGAAGATCAACCTGGCCAAGGCTGAATCCTGCAGGGTCTGCGGGTCTGGGACTGCCGATCCGGGGGTGAGCGACCCCGTCGAGGAGATATGTGGGCGGGGCGGGAAGCGAGTCTTCACAATAACCCCCGACGAGCTGATCGACCTGAACCTAAGCGAGGTCGAGACGAGGCTGACCGCGCTCAAGCTCGAGAAAAGCCTCGCCACGCGCCTCGGGTTGACGTTCAGCGACGGGAAAGGGCTGAGCGGGAGCGTCTTCAAGACCGGTGTGGCCGTCTTCGAGGGTGCGGAGTCTAGGGTAAACGCCACGGATCTATACCGAAAGCTAACCGGGGTCAGAATCGAATAGGTTTTAACCACCCGGATTCGAGTCCTAAGGCGATGTCTCTGAGGGGGGAGCTCAACGGTTTCTTCGGTGGGCCCGAGGGCAGGCGCGTCGTCCTCGTCGGCATCGGGAGCCCGATAAGGCGCGACGACGCAGTGGGGCTCAGGGTGCTCGAACTCCTGGAGGGCAGGGTCCCCGAGACTGTCCTGCTCCTCAAGACGGAGATCGTGCCAGAGAGCTACACCGGCGCCATAAGGGACTTCTCCCCCAGCCACGTGCTCCTGCTCGACGCCGCCAACTTCGGCGGGAAACCCGGCGAGGCAAGGATCGTCCCCCCGAAAATGATCGCCAACGCCACCGTGTCCACCCACAGCCTACCCCTCAACATATTCATCGACTACATCAAGAAGTCGATATGCGAGCGCGTCGCCCTGCTCGGCATCCAGGGGGTGGACATCAGCCTCGGGGAGGGGCTGACACCCGACGTAGAGAGGGGAGCGGGGCTCATCGCTGAGGCGATCCACGATTCGCTAAAGTAGTGTCAGTTATTTCTCATTCGCCGATTTTTCGGCTCGTTTTCGTACATTCTATACTGTGTAGACCAAATTCTTATCAACCGTGAATGTTTATATTGGCGCATCAACGAACGTGTGAGGGACCGAATTGCTTGAAGGTCTTACCGGATTCACGATAATTTTGGTTGTAGCCGTCGCCGTCGCCCTGATCATCATGGTGATAGGTAACGATCTGGCACCAAAGAGTCCGGACACACCCGGCAAACTGGCGCCCTATGCCTGCGGTGAGGATATTCCCCCCACCAAGGTTAGGGTGAATGTCGAGAACTTCTTCATCTACGCAGTATACTTCATGATATTCGACGTTTTGGGCTTCGTCCTCGCGACGACGCTCGCCAGACCGGCTAACGTGATGCTTCCGCTAGCGTATGCGGCGGCCTCGCTTGTGTCCATCGCCATACTGACAGCGAAGTGGAGGACGTAAAATGGGCCTTGTAACATGGGCTAGAACTCGCTCCCCTTGGCTGATACACTTCAACGGCGCCGCATGCAACGCCTGCGACATCGAGATTTTGGCGATTCTTACGCCTCGGTTCGATGTCGAGCGCTTCGGAGCCCTACTCAAGGGCACCCCGAGGCACGCCGACGTCATGGTCATCTCAGGCTCAATCTCGAGGAAGCTGAAGAGCAGACTCAAGAGGATATACGAGCAGATGCCCGAGCCGAAGTTCGTCGTGGCGGTCGGGAGCTGCGCCAACACCGGCGGCACGTTCCAGGACTGCTACAACGTCATGGAGGGTGTGGACAAGGTGATCCCGGTGAACGCATACGTCGTGGGCTGCCCGCCAAAACCGGAGGCCATCCTCGACGGCGTGGTCAAGCTCCTGAAGAGCGCGGGGTACTGAGGTGAATTGAATGAGTTACGCTGAAGAAAACAAGAAAACCCTTGAGAGATTCACCGAGGTGATCGGCGAGGAGAACGTAATCGACTCCAAGGTCCCGAAGGAGAAGCGAGTCTACGTAACCATAAAGACCGAGAAGCTCAGGGACGCCGTCACCTACGTCAAGGAGAAGGAGGGTTTGTTCCACCTATCGACGATCACGGGCATGGACCTGGGGGAGGAGCGGGAGCTGAACTACCACTTCAACCGCCCGAACCTCGTGTTCACGATCAAGGTGCGTGTCCCGGGTGACAAGCCCGTGGTCCCTTCGATAACCGACATAATCAACGGTGCCGTCCTCTACGAGAGGGAGGTCAACGATCTCCTGGGCGTCTACCCTGAGGGTCACCCCAACCCGAAGAGGCTCCTAATGACCGAGGAGTGGCCCGAGGGAATCTACCCCCTGCTGAAGAAGTGGGACGTGAAGTCCCTCCGGAAGGCGGTCGACGGGGAGGAATGGACATGAGCGACACAGAGTTCAGCATACCGATAGGCCCGCAGCACCCGGCACTAAAGGAGCCGGCGAGCTTCCTCTTCAAGGTCGACGGCGAGGTCGTCATCGACGTCGAGCCCCGGATTGGGTACAACCATCGAGGCATCGAGAAGGCGATGGAGGCCCGCACTTACATCCAGAACCTCTACCTCGTCGAGCGAGTCTGTGGCATCTGCAGCAACGCCCACCAAACCCTCTACGCCATGAACGTCGAGGAGGTCGCGGGCATAACGATTCCCCCCAGGGCGAAGTATCTGCGCACACTCGTCCACGAGCTGGAGAGGATACACAGCCACCTCCTCTGGGTCGGCGTCGCCGCCCACGAGATCGGGTTCGACACCCTCTTCTACTACGTCTGGCGCGACCGCGAGGTCGTCCTCGACATCCTCGAGGAGATCAGCGGCAACAGGGTCAACTACGCCTGGAACGCTATTGGGGGGGTCCGCAGGGACATCCCGAGCGACAAGATCCCCAAGTTCCAGAAGATGCTCGACATACTCGCCGAGCGCACAAAATACTACATTCAGGTCGCCACGACAGAATCTACCATAATCAACAGGGCCGCCGGCGTCGGCTACTGCAGCAAGGCGGACATGATCCGCCTTTGCGGCTGTGGCCCCCATGCGAGGGCGAGTGGTGTCAACAAGGACACCCGCCGAGACAACACTTACCTCGCATACGATGAGATCCCTTGGAACGTCGTCACCGCCGAAAGCGGCGACGTGCTGGGCAACGTCCTCGTACGCGTAGGTGAACTGGTCGAGAGCGTCGGCATAGCCAAGCACGTCCTCGACCATCTGCCAGACGGCCCGATCAGGGAGAGGTTCAACCCCCTGCAGAAGATCCCCGAGGGTGAGGCCACGAACATGGTCGAGGCTCAACGCGGCGAAGACATCCACTACCTCTGTAGCAAGGGTGACAACAAGCCCTACAGGTACAAGATCAGGGCGCCGACACTCGCAAACATTCCCAGCTTAGCTGTGAAGCTCAAGGGCGGGTACATCGCCGACATCCCCATCGTCCTAGCGGGCATCGACCCGTGCTTCAGCTGCACGGACCGCATGGTCTTCGTCGACGAGACGAAGGAGAAGACCTGGGACATGACCAGCGAAGAGATCAGGAAATACGGAATAAGGTGGTACTCTAATGGTCTCAATAAGTGACGTAATCAGCATAGTGGTGTTCCCCGGGGCGCTCTTCATCATAGCCTACGCCCTATACTGCAACTGGTTGAGCCGGAAGACCATCGCGCGCCTCCAGAACAGGAGGGGCCCGATGCACACCGGCCCCGCCGGCATCCTGCAGCCATTCGCCGACCTGGTGAAGCTCCTCGCTAAGGAGGACATAACACCCAGCGCGGCGAACAGGGCGCTATTCATCTCAGCCCCCGTCGTCATCTTCGCCCTGGCGCTCTCTGCCGTCTTCGTCATGCCCATCCAGTCCCTCACAAACCTATACGCCTATACACCTATCGTCAGCTTCGAGGGCGACCTCATCATCGTCCTCCTCATATGCAGCCTCATAGTCCTCAACGTCTTCCTCGCGGGGTGGAGCAGCTCCAACGCCTTCGGTGCCATCGGCGCGACGAGGGTGGCGCTCGCGACCCTCGCCTACGAGATTCCACTCGTGCTACTCGCGCTCGGCCCCGCTATCATGGCTGGCAGCCTCAGCATCAACAACATCGTCGCCTGGGAGGTGGCGAGCGTCCAGAACTTCATAGCCGCCCCTAGCATTTGGGGCCTAATGCTCGGCGTCGCAATGTTTGTTGGCTTCTGCATCTGCATACTCTCCCTCCTCGCGGAGCTTGAGATGCGCCCGTTCGACATGGCCGAGGCGGAGACGGAGATCGTCCACGGCTGGCAGGTGGAGTACAGCGGTAAGAAGCTGGCACTGCTCGTCCTAGGGCGTGACGTGAAGATTGTTCTTGCCTCTGCCCTGTTGACATCGCTGTTCCTGGGCGGACCAGCCGGACCAATCCTACCACCGATTGTATGGTTCATACTGAAGACCACGTTCTGCGTCCTCATCTTGAGCAACTTGAGCGCACTGTTCGCCCGGTTCAGGATCGATCAGATGCTAAGGTGGGCGTGGCAGTACTTGACGCCCCTCGCCGTCCTACAGGTGATGGCGATCGTGGCGCTCTCGGGAGTGATCTAAGATGGCGATGGAGAGAGAACTTCTAAAGAACGCCGTGAGCAAGCCCTGCACACTCATCTACCCCTTCGAGAAGAGGGAGATGCCTAAGGGTAGCCGCGGCAGGCATGATTACGACGAGGCGAAGTGCACCGGCTGCGGAATGTGCAGCCGCGTCTGCCCAAGCTTCGCGATAGAGCTCAAGGGCCTCGGCCCGAAGTGCGAGGGGTTGAAGGTCAACCTCGGGGCCTGCCTCTTCTGCCAGCAGTGCGAGGAGAGCTGCCCGACCGGGGCCATCTGGCTCACGACGGCGTACGAGCTCGCCGTGATAAACAAGGCGGATGAGATACTCGACTTCAAGAGGACCCCGAGGGCCCCCGCGGCGAAGCCCGCGGCACCTGTGGAGGTGAAGAAGTGATGGCGACCGAGTTGATACAGTTCGGTATACTCGCGGCGGCCATCGCCTTCGCCCTCGGCGCGGCTGGGCTCAAGAACCTGCTCTACGCGGCTCTTAGCCTCGGCGCGATGTGCATCTGCCTTGGCGCCCTCTACTGGACGCTCTACGCGCCCTACGTGGGCCTCTTCCAGATGCTCATCTACGGAGGCGCGGTCGTGGTTCTGTTCGTAACGGTGATAATGTTCGTGAGGAGTGAGGGCGATGAGTGAGAACAACGGCGCAGTAAAGGTCGCGAGCCTCTTCGTAACGGGGCTCCTATTCCTCTCGCTGCTCTACGTGGTCTCGACCACCCCGTTCCCACACGCCTTTTACCGTAGCAGAGAACTGCTCCCCATCGAGCCGGCGGACACGCTGGGCGGTGAGATGAGCAACTTCCTCTGGAACTTCAGGGGACTCGATCTAATAATGCAAACACTCATACTCTTCGCCACGGCGATCAGTTGCCTGGCGCTCCTAAGGGAGGAGAAACACTGATGGCAAACGACGTAGTCTTCCTAGGCGCCGTATTCGCGCTTGTATGCATCGGCCTCTACTCCGTGACGCAGA
>JAUYEB010000194.1 GCA_030691555.1 Candidatus Bathyarchaeota archaeon | reverse complement strand
TGACTTGCACGCGCACAAGAAATATAGTGGATAAATAACTCCTTCAAATTATTTATTTTTTTATATAAAAAATAAATACATGAGAGACGGAAAAAAACTTATCCTTAATTAAGTATAATAATGTAAAAAAGGGGGTTTGCGGGGGACATCTCCAGGGGATGGCGGGTTCAAATCTCACCAATCTGCGCGCGCGAACTCGGTTTGGGGTTTAATATGTTTATGGAATTTAATGAAAGGGGAGACCTGAGAGAATGCCGAGAAAGTAAGTAAGTTTGATTATGAGTTACTTACAGTAGAGGGCAAAGAGGACGAGTTAGTTGATCAGGTGGAATTATATGTGTGGTATTCTGAGTTTACATTTAATTTAAAAGAGATTATAGAATTACGAAACCTTCTAAATACTATCATTGATGAAATGAGAGGATAATTGTATAAAGAACGCCTTTTGAATTCACTTAACAGTATTGAACACTCTAAAGGAATCACCCAATTAGGTAAAATAACGCGCCTCAAATCGGGCTGTACACAGGCTTAAACTGGTTATTTACGGTTATTTGGTAAAACGCTACCCGGAATAAGCGTAACTCGGTTTCTTTGAATACAGGTGATCGCCCAAAGTTTTCATGATCTGTATTCTGAAAACCCGTTTTATTTTCATGATTGAATCGTGAAAGTTTTCATGTTTGTATTATGAAAAGTGGTTAAGGTGTCAGTTTGGGTGATGGTTGGGTGATTTACGCCATTTAAGCTAAGGTATCGCCTAACCGTGGCTCCTCTGGAGGTGCTGCCCCTGGATGGCGCGGGTCACGCTCCCGCCGAGCTTCCTGAACCTGACGAAGCCAGTGGTGTCGATGTTGAAGACTATGAAGCCTATCTGGTCGAGGTGGGCGACGAGGGCGACCTTCGGCGCCTTTGGGTCGGTGCCTTTCTGGGTCGCGATCACGTTGCCGCGTGGCGTGCCGTGGACCTCGTCGACGAATGGGCCGATCTCGTCGATGAAGGCCCTCATCATGGGCTCCTCGAAGCCCGAGGGGGCCTGGACCTCGACGAGGCGGTAGAATAGCTCAAGCAGGGTGTCTTTCTTGCCCATGGGGCTAGGGTGGATAGTTGGGGAGAAGAGGTTTTGGGTCAGATGTCGATTACGTCGTCCTCGATGCCGCCCTTCTTCTTCGGCGCGGGCGGGTTGACCTTGCTCAGCATCTCGAAGACGGTCTCCATCTTGTCGTTGCTCAGTATCTCCTTGAACTCCTCGTACTCGGAGACGTCGCGGATGAGGAGGCCCTTCCTCTTCGTGGGGGTGCCGGAGGCGTCGACCGGGTTGACCTCTATGGCGAGGCGGGCGGGCTGGCCCCGGTAGGCGGGGAGCTTCTGTATGAAGACGCCGGGGACGGTGGTCTTTACCTTCGCCCAGTCCTTCCCCGTGGCGAGGAACTCCTGAAGCTTATCTGACATGGGTATGGGATGCGTGCCCGGATATTCAAGCTTAACCCCGGCGACGGGAAGGGGTATAAACGCCCCAGTCGATCACTGATCGTGTCCGATTCTCAGTTCAACCAGCTCGGAGCCGGGTCCGCCCCGTCGGCGTCACGAGGGACCCGAAGACGAGGCTCCTCCACGGCGGCGTGACGACGACACTCACGAACTACGAGTCGAGGGCCGTCGGCTGCTAGCCTATATCTTCCAGTCCAGGTTAAGGTGGTTCTTCCAGAGTATCTCCCTGAGCAGACTCGTTATGGAGATGGTGAGCCAGACGGGGTTATAGACGAGGAAGAAGAACACGAACTCGGGGAGGGAGAAGGCGTAGCCGAGGCGCCTCGCGAAGTAGTAGAAGACCCCCGCGAAGATCGCGAGTACCAGGATCAAAGCGGTGAACGCCTTTAGGGCTGCCACGCCTAACAGCATCGCCACGATGGGGGGAATGAATAGTAGTTGCTTCCCAGCGAGCAGTATTAGTCCGAAGCTGACGGCGTTGACGTAGAGGGTGTCGGGGAAGGCGAAGGTGGCCGTAAGCATTGGTAGGCTGGGGAAGATGATGAGGAGGGCAGCGATCAACACCTTCGGGTGATCGACGATGCTGCCCAGCAGCATCCTGTAGTTGTGGGTGAGCCAGTGCGCCTGCCCCGCGCCCCACCTCTTCCTCTGCTTCACCCAAACGCGCCAACTAGGCGAGACCTTGTTGTAGACCTCGGTCGCCTCCGCGTAGCCGAACCTAAGCCCAGCGATGTACGTGCGGGTCGCCATGTCGAGGTCCTCGCATATCTCCTTGCCGAAGCCGTTGAGCGTCAGCCACGCCCCCCTCTTTATGGCGAAGGCGGAGCCGTTGAAGCCTAGGCACCTGCCGAGGTACTTCGAGAAGAGCAGGTTCGTGAAGTTGGCGCTCAGGTAGTCGTAGTTGACTATCCGGGCGACGAAGGAGTCCCTGATTATCTTCTTCTTTATCTCGATGAGGTCGAAATCGTCCATCTCCTCGACGACGCGCCCTATGAATCCCTCCTGGCGCACCTCGATGTCGCTGTCGAGGAAGAGTATGACGTCGCATGGGTTCTCCGCCACGGCTGCGTTCAGGGCGTTTACCTTACCGAGCCTCTCGGCGCTCACACGCCACTTCACAACATCGCCCAGCTCGGAGATGAGCGCCCTCGTCCTCTCCGTAGGCTCGTCGGCGCAGACCACGATCTCCCTATCAGGGTAGGGGTCGGCGAGGAGCCCCCTGAGCAGCGGCTCAAGCTGCTCCGACTCCCTGTAGACGGGGATGAACACGCCGACCCTCATCTTGACCCTCGCGACGATGAACAAAGTGAAACCGGCTGCCCATATATGGCGTTCGCACTACCCGTAGTACGATTTAGCGCGCTGGGCAGCGAAAGCTTCACGAGGAGGGGGGAGGGGGGTGATCCAAACAAACCAGAAAAACGACCCCATTAACCAAAAGAGCCAAAAATATCGCTCAATCTAGGATCGAAACTGTACAAAAACGCACATAAAACGACCCAAAAATGCACGAAAAGTGCGCACAAAACGACGCTTTTTCTTGCACAACTGTGGTGAAAATCGTCGAAACGTGCACGATCCCGGCGGCTCTTTTTTAACGGATGGACGCCTCTATCAACCATGGCTCCTAGAAGCTACCTATCACTGACCAAGGACGAGCTTGCGCACGCCGAGGCGCTCCACAAGGAGAGCATAGTCATCGACGCCAGCATCGTCGCCTTCATCGAGGGCGTGGGCGAGGACCTCATGCTCGAGGACATGGCGAAGGGCGGCCTTACAGCCAGCAACGCCACCGTCTGCATGCAGAGAACCCTCAGCGAGGCGATGAGGGAGGTCGCCGAGGTCCACGAGTGGGCGGAGAAGAAGCGGGACAAGACCCTCATAGTCCGCAAGGCCGCGGACATCGAGAGGGCGAAGAAGGAGGGCAAGTCCGCCCTCATCCTCGGCCCACAGGACAGCCTCTTCCTCGAGGCGAAGACCGCGTTCCTCGAAATCGCGTGGGACATGGGAGTCAGAATCATACAGCTAAGCTACCAGCGCAGCGACGCCGCGGACGGCTGCTGGGACCGCGTCGACGGCGGCCTCACCAACTTCGGCGTCAGCCTCGTCGAGGCGATGAACCGGAGGGGGATGCTCATCGACCTCAGCCACGTCGGCGACAGGAGCACCATGGAGACGATAGAGCTGTCGAAGCAGCCGGTGAGCTTCACCCACGTCATCCCCCGCGCCACGACGCCCCGGGACCTCAGCCCCTACGCCAAGTGGGCGGGCGGGGAAAAGTTCGTCAAGATCGCCTTGGGCCGAGGGCGCACCGACGAGGCGCTCAAGGCGTGCACCGAGAAGGGCGGCATGGTGGGCGTAACCCCGTTCTTCGCCAAGACGGGGAAACCCACGACCCTCACAGACGACCTCATGGACCAGGTCGACTACGTCGTCAACCTCGTCGGCGCCGAGCACGTCGGCTTCGGCAGCGACCTCGACTACAGGAACTCGGTCACCCGCGGCGCATACATCTGGAAGCACCCCGACAGGGTCGACGTCACCTACCACACCGCGATGGACAAGAGCTGGGGCTACGGGTGGCTGGAGCACATGCCCAACTTCACGAGGGGGCTAGTGGCGCGTGGCTACTCGGACGAGGAGATCAGGGGCATACTCGGCGGCAACTGGGTCCGCCTCTTCAAGAAGGTCTGGGGCGCCTAGCGTCGAGGAGCCTGATGGTGTCGTCGCTTCCCGTTTCATTGGTGAGCCACTTCGTGGCGACCGAGGCATCGACTACGTATGTCTTCAACGGCTGTCCCTCGCCTCGCGGATGATCGCGGTGGCGTGATCCCCTTCGCGCCTGGGCAGCGTGGCGCGGAACCGCTTGAGACCTTCTATCGCCTCCTCGGCCTTTCTGCGCCTGATCCTGACGTCGACGGCGGTCACCGTATCACACCTATGTTAACAAATTTGTTAACGCGGATATGTGTGTTGCCTGTTAATCGTCACGGACGCGCCCTTTTTATAGCCACCTCGACCCATCACCCGACCATGTTGGGCGGTGCAGACGTGTCCGGGGCGGACAAGGTTCAGGCTGCCAGGGTCTTCGCCTCCGAGAGGCACTCAGGCCAGCTGGATGACTCG
>JAUYEB010000193.1 GCA_030691555.1 Candidatus Bathyarchaeota archaeon | reverse complement strand
GACCTGAACCCTGCATTTTCCACAGACCTGGGTTCCGCCGCACTCGGATCTGAGACCCACGCCGCCGCGGATAGCAACTTCGAGGACCGTCTCGTTCGGGGACGCGTCTACCCTCAGACCCATCGGCTCGAACATGACCTTAACTTTGGAGCCCGTTTCAATCACCCTGGCGGCGCCAACGGCGTCTATTGCCTGAAGCTGACCCCCATGTCCTCGAGTTCCCTCTTCATCTTGAGGTACATCTCAGTGAACTGCGCCCTCGGCGTCAGCGTCTTCAGGTCATATATCTCGTCGAACGTGTGCCCCAGCGGCCCCCCATCCGACTCACGCGTTATCTTCGCCTCGTATCGGCTCAACATCTCGTCGGCTATCGCTGAGGCGAGGTCTCGTTTGACCCCGGCTAACGCGTAGGCCAGTTCGCCCCAGAATCGGTTCTCCAAGCCGCTACCGAGGAGCGGCCTCACCTTGAACCTGCGTGCCCCCTGCGAGACTCCCTCCCGACCACATGGAATCGCCGCGCACTGGGCGGAGGTAATCTCCTGGAGCTGCATCTCGGTGCCCGGGCCCGCGTTCGTCATGGCGACGCATGTGTTTATTATCTTCGTGTTCCTTGAGAGGGCCTGGCTCCCGATGGATGAGCCCCAGACACACGGGCGGGTGACGAAGGCGCTGTAGTTCGGCGCCGAGGCCCTCAGGTATCCGAGGGCGTTGTAGCTCGAGCCCACGCCTATCTTGTAGACCATCACGGCCATGATGGCGTTCGCTATCGACACGACGAGCGCCCCCTCGGGCCCGCCCGCCCAGCCCCCGATCATCCCGCCGTTGTAGACGTGCTTGATGCAGCCGTAATCGTGGCTGAAGGTGATCTTGTTCAGGTTCTCGTAGTCCGTTTTGAGCTCGGGCATGATGGTCGCGACTATTCCGTCGCTCCTCCTAAGCCCATCCACGGGATCAGCGGCCGCTACGTTGGCGATCGCGGGGGTACAAGCGGAGAGGAAGTGGAGCCCTGGCCTTCCGGCCCTCCTCACCGCCTCCCTGACCCAGGTCGCCATGGATCTGCCGGAGTGCGTCTCGAGGGGGGTCCCCGACCTCACGAGGCGGCCCTCCGAGGACTGGAGGGGGGGTCCGACGTAGAACCCGTCTATCGTGGGCTCCTGGGCTATCGACTGGTAGAGCTTGACGAAGTTCTCCCCCTCGGGGAAGTTGCTCTCGATCACCCCGCCGCAGACGATCGTCGGCGGCCTCTTGTCCTCCACACCCCTCAGGGTTAGCTGCCTCCTCTCTGCCCCATCACCCACCGATGCCTCGCCTCGGAGCTCCCTGATTCCATCGCGGATCTCAGAGTCGTCGAACCGGATCACACGACCAGAGTTTATGCAATAGGAGCCAACCTCCCTGAAGAGTTGTAACCCGGCCTTCCACGCCTCGTCGGCGAGTCCGTCGTCGCTCGAAACGGGAGTCCGCGGATTGTACTTAATGTCGTGCTCCTTTACGAGCCTCGTGACGGTCTGGAAGACCTTCATGTCGAAGTCCTTCCCCGTCATCACGGGCCCCGTATTGCAGGCCCTGTCGAGGACCTCCCAAAGAGTCGGAGCGGTCAACGTGGGGTCACTTCCTCTTCTTCGCCATTATCTCCTTGGCGACTCTCACCGCCTCGGTCGCGTCCCTGCCGTAGGCCGAGGCCCCAATCTCCTTGGCCCACTTCTCGGTGACGGGGCCGCCGCCTATCATAACCGAATATTTTCCGCGAAGCCCCGCCGCGTCGAGGGCCTCGATGAGGTCCTTCATGAAGGGCATCGTCGTCGTCATGAGGGACGACACGGCGATGATGTCGGCGTTGACGTCCTTGGCCTTCTGTATGAAGTCGAGCGTCTTCGTGTTGAAGCCGAGGTCGTGGACCTTGAAGCCGTTCGCTCTGAGCATCGAGCCCACGATGCGGAGGCCGAGGTCGTGGATGTCCCCCTCCACCGTCCCTATGACGACGGTTCCACGGCTCGTCGACTCGAGGCTTTCCTTCGACATGTGCCCCTCGAGCACGTGGATGGCGGCCTCCATGGCGTCGGCCCCCATGATCAGGTGTGGCAGGTAGAGTTCGCCTTTCTCGAATTTGTCACCGATCTCCCTGAGGCCTTTGGCTAGGCCCTCCTCGATGGCCTTCACGGGGTCGATTTTTAGGGAGACAGCCTCCTTGGCTGCTTCGGCGGCTGCTTCCGAGTCGTAGCTGAGGACGGCGTCCTTCAGCCTCGCTAATACCTCCTTTTCCGTGGTCAACTGGAGTCACTAAAACTATCTTTAACTGACAATCAATATTTAGCACTTGACAACCGGAGCCAAGTCAGCACGTAGATGCTACGAATCGTGCGGGTTTTTCGGCGGGATGGGCATCTAGTGATTTAAGTAGAGATGATAATAATCACCCATGATTAGCCTCGTCGAGATCGCGGACCGCATGAGGAGGGGCCCCAAGATGGCCATCAAGGACTGGGACATCGCCCTCTTCAAGAGAATATCAGAGTTAACGAAGCGTTATGATATCAAATGCCCCACCGACCCGGAAAACTGGATAAACACCGATGACAGCCTGGCAGACTCCGCGTGGGAGGCAGCCGTAGAACTGGTCATCGACGCCGGTTGCCTCTGCCTCGACACCGAGAGGGTGATCAGGTTCACGGAGGAGGAGGTCAAAGAGGCTCTGAAGGCGATGCAGAGCGAGGTCATAATGGGGGAGGGAAAGGACGCCCGCGTATGGAAACAACATAAAATAGAGGGCGGGGAGCCCATGAACATCGCCCCCGGCCACCACGCACCCTTCACCGAAGACCTTGCAGACATAGTCGTCCAGAACTTCGCCTCGATCCCGAGGCTGGACTTCCTGGAGGGATTCAACCTCCCCGCCATCGACGGCTACGAACTGTACGGCGCCCCGCTGGAGGCGTATGCCTCGCGGCGGCAGGTCGCATGGCTCAGAGAGGGAATAAGGAAGGCCGGGAGGCCCGGGGCAGCGATCGTTTACTACCCCCTCAGCACGTCGGCCTCAAGCTTCCTCGCGACCATCGACGACGTCGCGGGGCTGCGGCCCACAGATGGCGTCCTGTTATCCGTGCTACCCGACGTCAAGGTCCAATACGACCTCATAACCGCCGCCCTGGTGCTTCAGAGCCACGGGTACTTCGGGATAAGCGGGAGCTTCGGGATAATCGGCGGCTTCGCCGGGGGCCCCGAGGGGGCCATAGTCGAGAGCTTAGCGAAAACGATGATCGCGTGGCTGGTGTACAGGGACAACCTCTACTACAACGGCGTCGAGCACCTCAACCACATCAGTGGAGGGAAGCGCTCCATCTTCCCCACGAACTTCGCCCGATCGGTGGTCTACCAGGCCACCATCCGGAACAGTAAGGCGATCCCGATGCACTGGCCCATACCAGTCTCGGAACTGTGCACTCCAAGCCACTTAGAGGAGCTCGTCCTCCGGAGCATCGAGGCGACCGTGAACGGGGCCAACCTCTACACACCGAGGGTAAGTAGGAGCAGAATGAACGGTGGCCAAACCCCCGCCGACGCCGAGCTGATGATCGAAGCCTCAGACGCGGCCCTTAGGACGGGTATCAAAAGGGGCGACGTGTACACGATGTTCAAGCCAATCATAGAGAAGCTGTCCACAAACACCACACCGGAGAAAGGGAAGCTGATCACAGAATGCTACGACCTTCAGAGGCACAAGCCGAGCCCTGAATATCGCGGACTCATCAACGTCGTTCGTAAGGAGTTCGCAGACTGTGGCCTTCACTGGGATTAAGATCGAGCCTTCGCACAGCGATAATAAAATCTAATATATTTTATGAGAACCATATCTAGAGATTTAATATGAACACCGTTAAGGACATGTTAAAGGCGGGTAAGACCGCCATCGGAACAACTGCATCCTTATCAAGCCCCGTGGATTTCTTAGCCGATTCAGGCTTCGATTTCATTCTTTTTGATACCCAGCACGATGCCGTCGACATCAAGGAACTAAAGAATCAAGTCCAAGCGATGAGGGGTAAAAAAGCGATCCCAATCATCAGAGTTGGGGCAAACGACCAGGCCCTCGTCTGCTACGCCCTCGACATCGGAGCCAAAGGCATCATCGTGCCGATGGTCAACACAAAACAAGAAGCTATCAGCATGGTCCAATGGTGCAAATACCCACCTGAGGGCCAAAGAAGCTCAGCGGGGATGAGAGGTGAATGGGGGAAGTTCGAAAATTATCGCGATTACATGGACGCCGTAAACAGGGATGTCCTAATTATTCCCATGATAGAAACCGTCGAATCGCTAGATAACATAGATGAAATTCTCTCAGTCCCCGGAATCGACGTTCTCTTAGTGGGTCCTTCAGATCTTTCAATCAACCTGGGTATGACTCTGGACTACGAGAACCCAAAGTATGCAGAGGCACTGGACAAGATCGCCGCAGCCTGCAAGAAAGCGGGTGTGATCCCTGGCATGTACTTCATTCCGGGAGGACAAGATCCAAACATGTTCGTTGAAAGAGGCTTCAAATTATTCACATTGCCATGGAATAAATGGGCTGCTAGCGGCATACAGAGAGGTCTAGAAACGATTAAAAAATAAAAACCGCACGAGCATTATTGGGTGATACTCCCTTATATCATCCTCTCACGATTTCTCATCTAGGAGATTGAATTGAATTTTGAAGAGGTTCTGCTGAAGAGGAGAAGCATCCGCAGATACAAGGACGCCCCCATACCGAGAGAAAAAATATTAAAGATCCTTGAGGCGGCACGAATCGCCCCCTCAGCCAGCAACAAGCAACCATGGCACTTCATAGTCGTCGAGAAAAAGGAAACTATCAAGCAGTTGGCTAAATCGGAGTGGGCGGCGAAAGCGCCTTTAATGATAGTCGGCTTGGCGGACCAGGAGGCTTCTCCAAATTGGTGTAGTAACGACCTAGGAATAGCTTTTGAACACATCGCGTTGGCTGCCACAAATCTTGGTCTTGGGACGTGCTGGATGGGGCAGACGGGTAGGGAGGAACTGATTCGGAAGCTGTTAGATATCCCCGATAAACTAAGGCCAGTCGCGGTTATGCCTATAGGAGTGCCTGATGAGACTCCACCACCTAAGGAGAGGAAGAGTCTCGACGATATCGTTAGTTGGGAAAAATTCGCATCAAGTTCTACAGGATCTCGTCAATAGCGCGCTAACATCAACGAGAAAAATATAGTTCCATACGATGATGGGGAAAAAGGCATTCTCAACGGAAGCTCGCTAGAAGAGGAAGGAGGGAGGCAGCGTGAGCTTGTATATGGGTATCTTCGTCATCGCCTTGATCCTCTCCAGTTCCACTTCTTCTTCCGGCGTCACGAGGGTTATGGCGTTCCCCGGCTTCCCCGCCCTCGCTGTCCTGCCGACGCGGTGGAAGTACATGTTCGGGTCCAGGGGTATGTCGTAGTTGATTATCCATGGGACGTCGTCGATGTCCAGCCCCCGGGCCGCGAGCTCGGTGGCGATCATGATGCTGAACTTGCCCTGCTTGAAGCCGTCGAGGACCTGCTGGCGCCTCGCCTGGGTGAAGTTGCCGTGGATCGCCTCGACGTTGTACCCGGCCCTACTCAGCACCGCGTGAAGATCATCGACCCCGATCTTCATCCTGCAGAATATTATGCAGCGGTCGATCTTGTAGAAGTCGATGATGCGTTTGAGGGTCTCCTCCTTCTCGTGCTCGTTTACGAGGATGTGGTGCTGCTTGATGGTTGTTAGCCCTATCTCGTCGCGGCTGACGTTGACGAACTCGGCGTCGCGCATGTAGCGGCTGCTGATGTTCATGGTCCTGTCGTCGATGGTGGCGCTCCAGAGGCTGACCTGCTTCTCCTTGGGCGTCCTCTTGAGGATGTACTCGATGTCGTCGACGAAGCCCATGTCGAGCATGTTGTCCGCCTCGTCGAGGACGAGTATCTTAACGTCCCTTAGGTTGAGGGTACCCCTGTTGAGGTGGTCGATTATCCTGCCGGGTGTCCCGACTATGATCGCGGGTCCCCTCTTCAGCTCTATGAACTGCTTGTCGATGGAGACGCCGCCGTAGACCGCGGTCGCCCTGACCTTCGTGTGCTTCGCGAAGTCGTTGATATCCTCGGTGATCTGCTGGGCGAGCTCCCGGGTCGGGGCGAGGACGAGTCCCTGGACGACGCCCTTCGAGGGGTCGATGAGCTGGATCATGGGGACTCCGAAGGCGGCCGTCTTCCCGGT
The DNA here is from genome assembly GCA_030691555.1 of Candidatus Bathyarchaeota archaeon. GTDB lineage: Archaea > Thermoproteota > Bathyarchaeia > TCS64 > TCS64 > UBA8941. Next base: position 9,421 of record JAUYEB010000193.1, on the reverse strand, counting down.
GCCCGTCTTTGCCTGCCCTATGACGTCCCTCCCCTCAAGCATCGGCGGAATCGCCTTCTCCTGGATGGGGAACATCTCGTCGAACCCGATCTCCGTGAGGCCTTTCTTGAGCTCCTTGCTTATCGGCAGTTTACTGAACTTCATGAGGGCACCGGCTCTTTTCGCTGATGTGAAGTGTGGGGGGAATATAAATAGTTCCGAAGGATGGAGGCGACACTAGTAATAACGGGATTATTGTATGACGGCGACGTTTGCTAACACGTTACCCGCCTCATTGCCAGGCCCCCCTCTTCTCGGCCTTGTTCTTCGTCAGCCCCTTCGAGTAGAGGTACTCGTAGGCTGAGAGGGCCGCCTGCGCGCCCTGGCCGACCGCTATCGCGATCTGCTTCTCCTTGACGTCGGTCACGTCGCCCGCGGCGAAGAGGCCGGGGAAGGCCGTGGACATGTCGCGTCCGACGGGGACCTCCTCACGCTCGTTTACCTCCACCAGCCCCCTCAGCGGGTCGCTGTTTGGGATCATCCCTACTTCCAGGAAGACGCCGTCGACTAGTAGGTCCACACCCGCCTCATCCGTGGACCCCCCGATTCTTACACCGGTCAGCTTCTCCCCGCCGAGGAAGGCCCGGACCTGCGTGTTCCGGTGGAGCTTCACGTTCTTCGCGGCGGTGACCTCGCGCACCAGCCCCTCGTCCGCCTTGAACTCGCCCCCCCTGTGGATGAGGTGGACCTCCGAGGCGAACCTGATGAGGTCCCTGGCCGCGGTGAAGGCGGAGTTACCTCCCCCCACGACCGCTACCCTCCTCCCCGTGTAGAGGGGGGCGTCGCATGTCGCGCAGAAGGCTATCCCCCTGCCGATGAACTTCTCCTCGCCCGGCACCTCGAGGCGCTTGTACTCCTTCCCGGCGCAGTAGATGAGTGCCTTGCCCTCGTATCGGCGGCCGTCGCCGGTCGTCGCCCTGAAGCCTCGGCCTGTCGCCTCGACGCGTATGACTTCGCGCCCCAGTGCCTCGGCTATCCTGTGGGCCTCGAGGTGGCGCATGAAGAGGTCGATGACGTCCACGCCGGGGGCCACGCCGAGGCCGAGGTAGTTCTCCACACTCGCCGTGTACGTTATCTGCCCCCCGAGGTTCATCGAAACCAGGGCGACCTCTAGCCCCTTCCTTGCGGAGTAGAGCGCCGCGTTCATCCCCGCGGGGCCGCCTCCAATTACTAGGACCTCGTAGAGGTGCCCCTCCTCCGCCCTCCCCACCTTCCTAAGCCCCTGTGCCTCGCGTATGGTCTCGTCGAGGCGCCTGTACTGCTCGGGCTCGACCGCCTTCAGAAGCTCCAGATAGAAGGCCTCGGCTTGAATCGCCCCCTCGAAGGAGTTCGCCCCGTTTATGATCGTCTTAGGGACCCCCGACACGCTGTACATCTGCACGAGTTGGGGGTACTCGGCGGAGTCGATCATGTCTGCCCGTATCTTGTCGTTGACGAGGGCGAACTGGTTCGCTACGTGTACCATCCGCGGGCAGTAGGGGCAGGTGAGGGTCGTCATGACCTCGACGTGGATCGGCTTCGACAGCCCCTTGACCAGCGACTCGAGCCTCGGGTCGAGGCTTGAGACCCCCGTAGAGGCCATCAGGATTGCGTCGACGAGGGAGGAGAACTCGTAGCCGCCGGTGAGGCCGTAGAACCTCATGCCGTGCTCCCTGGCGCCGTCGATCAGGGTGGCTGGCACCTTGTCGACGCCGCGAGCCTCGGCCCGCTCATGGTCTCGGACGAGGTCGTACACCTTCAGGTCGATCTTCCCGCTCACCGAAGCGACCTCCTCGAGCAGCCTCCTCTGCTCCGCGCAGGTTGGGCATGGGTTGGCCTGCGTGAACAGGGTCATCTTGACGGCGCCGGACAGGTTGGCGAAGATGGTCTTCAGCTCGGCTCGGGCTTGGGCATCGATGATCGAGGACACCTGATCAACCGGGCTGATCAACAATTCCGCCATGTATCAATATTGACCACTTCTTAAAGAGAGACGACCATGGACTGTTTATATCTCGACGAGGGAAGTGACGAAAGTGATGTTCAACCCGGCGACCTCGATGATCCGCGAATCAATCTACGGGATCTGGTCAAGAACACCCGAAGGGACCGTGACCCACCACGGCACGGGCTCTGGATTATGATCGCCCCCGGCTACATAATCGGGAACTCGCACGTCCTGCACCGAAACGGCGAGGTGATTCGGTCGACGTGACGGAGTTCGCGAGGGCCCGCGGCATCCTGTGACGGCGGCGCCTTTACTAAATGGCCGCATAAAAACCCCTATAATCGAGGCCCCCAGTTCCTCCTTGATGTCCTTGCCCAAGGTCGCCGTGGTGAAGGGAGCCAGGGGACTGGAGCCCGTGTACAGGGCCCTAGACCTCATCGACTACAGGAGTGCCCTCAGGGGGTGCGACAGGGTTCTCGTTAAGGTGAACTTCATAACCACGAAGAACTGGGAGACAGGCGCCACGACCGACCCCATGGTCGTCGAGGCGATAATCAACAGGCTGAGGGATATCCCCGTGGAGGTCCTCGTCGTCGAGTCCGACGCCACGACTACCAACGCAGACAAGGCCTGCGTCGCCAGCGGCATGAGGGACATGTGTGACAGGGTCGGCGTCCGCTTCGTCAACCTCCGCCACGAGGGAGACATGGTCGACATCCCGATTGAGAACCCCATGGCGCTGAAGAGCATCAGAGTGCCGAGGGTCGTCGCCGAGTCCGCGATAGTGAGCGCGGCGAAGCTGAAGACCCACATGCAGACGGGCGTCACCCTCGGGATGAAGAACATGTTCGGCCTCCTCCCGGACAAGTTCAAGGGCAAGTTCCATATGCTGGGCATCGACAAGGTGATACTCGACATAAACACGGTCCTCAGGCCGAGGCTGACCGTCATCGATGGCTTCGTCGGAATGGAGGGGAGGGGACCCGTCCACGGCGCCCCCGTTAAGATGGACACGATAATCGCCGGCACCGACGTCGTGGCGACTGACGCGACCGCCTCGAGGGTGATGGGGATCGACCCCCAGACAATAGAGCATATCAAGCGGGGGCATGAGAGGGGTCTCGGAGAGATGTACGACGTCGAGGTCGTAGGAGAGGGCATCGACGCAACGAAGCGCATCTTCGCGAGGTGAAATATCCACTGCGAATATGTGAAGAGCTTCCTGAATCATCAAGGCAGTTGCTCAGCCATCTGAATCAATTAGCAACCGTGTGACAGACTACACAATCAACCAGCATCTCCTACCCAAAAGGTTCAAGCCAATTCATCTATAAAGACCCAACTTCCAGCTACCTCCAGACGACTAAATACAAGGTCCAAACGGAGAAACAAATATTTCGTCGATTTCATCTAAAATAGTCGATTAACCTTATTAACGACAAAATCATATCTGTTCTGGAGACGCCATGTTCGTCGAGGTGGGCAAGGAGGGTCGGATAGTCCTTCCCAAGGACATCCGAGACCGGAACAATATAGAGGAAAAGACAAGAATCATCGTCAGGGAGAGAAAAGGCGAGATAATCCTCACACCAGTCAAGAAATATAGAGAGCCAACCAATGCCCTACTCGGGAGCCTACCCTTAGAAGAGCCCCTAGACGAACCCAAGGAACTGGCCCGGAGACACGTCCGGGAAAAAGCCCTTGAGAGGCTTGACTCATGCGATTCATAGACTCCAACATATTCATCTACGTGGTGACTAACCATCCCCGATTCGGAGCAACCGCCACCCGCATCCTCAAGAGAGTCGAGGAAGGCGAGGAAGCAACCATATCCACCCTCACCCTCTGCGAGGTCGCCTGGGTCTTCGAGGCCATGGGCAGACAGGGCGACATCAAGCCCACCCTCGAGAAGATCCTCTCCTACTCAACCCTGCGCATCGAACCCTTCGACAGCGATGATCTAATCGTGGGCGCCAACCTCATGGCCACTGACCGCCTCGACTTCAACGACGCGGTAAACGTCGCCCTCATGGAGCGACTCGGAATTGATGAGGTATACACGAACGACGAGAAACACCTGGGAAGACTAGGATTCATCAGGGCCATCTTCGAGTGACCCCAAACTAGAGGGCACATAATGTGGGGCACGAGAGGAGCTTAGGTACAATCTCGATGTAGTAGGGGACGGTTTCGACGTAGTGAAGCGCATCGTCACGAAGCCATAGATAGCCTTCTCAAGTATTATATCGGGTATACCCCCACTTCAGAATCGAACCGAGATGAACACGGCTCTCCTAAAGAAGTTGTCAAACGCCTTTGGTCCCCCCGGCTGCGAGGACGAGGCGAGGGAGGTCCTGAAGGCGGAGCTCGAAGGACACGCCGACGAGACCAGGGTGGACAAGCTGGGCAACATCCACTTCTGGCACAGGGGGAAGGCGGGGAAGCCCCTGATAATGCTGGCCGCGCACACCGACGAGGTCGGCTTCCTGGTCAGGCACATCGAGGATCAGGGCTACCTGAGGATCCACTCCTGGGGCGTCGTCCCCAACCTCCTCCCGGGGCAGAGGATACTCCTCCGGGGGAAGAAGGGGGACCTCAGGGGGGTCGTCGGCACCAAGCCCCCACACATAATGAGCGAGGAGGAGAGGAAGAAGCCGATGGTGCTCGACGACCTCTTCGTAGACGTCGGCACCTGCACCCGCGAGGAGGCCGAGGGCAGGGGCGCTTACGTCGGCATGAGCGGGGTCTTCGACGTCGACTTCCTCGACCTTGGGAACGGCTATGTCCGGGGGAAGGCCCTCGACGACCGCGCCGGCTGCTATGTAATGGCGGAGGTCTTCAAGTCACTGAAGGGGTCACCCTACAACGTCGTCGCCGTTGGGACGGTGCAGGAGGAGGTCGGCCTGAGGGGCTCGAGGACGGCCGCCTACCAGGTCAACCCCGACTACGGCCTCGCCCTCGAGGGCACATTCGCAGTCGACATGCCGGGTATGGCACCACACATGATCCCGGCGGCCTTGAAGAAGGGGCCGGTCGTGACCATCGCCGACGCGAGCGTCATAGCCCACCCGAAGGTCCTCAAGACGATCACGGAGGCGGCTGAGGAGGGGAGGATACCCTACCAGTTCAAGAAGATCCCGAGCGGGGGGACCGACGCGGGGAGCATCCACCTCACCAAGGGCGGCGTGCCGAGCGGAACCATAGCCGTCCCGTGCAGGTACATACACGGCCCGGCCTCCATAACCACCGTCGAGGACATCGAGAACACCATCAGGCTCACGAGGGCGTTCATCGAGAAAATCTCCGCATAACCCCATCCCCGAATCGATTCACGGGGCAAAACGAGTGAAATACACACCAATATATACCGTATAATCCTACTCTCTGAAGGTGAAGACGGATGTCAGATATCTTCGGGAGGCTGAAGAGCGGCGCAGGCAAGGTCGCCTTCGAGACCGAAAAGATGGCCCGCGTGAACAGGATCCAGGGAGAGATAGGGAACATCAAGAGGCAGATGGACTCCCATTACATGAGGCTGGGTGATCTGACCTACCGCAGCTTCGTCAACAACGAGCCACAGAGCCCCGAGGTCCCAGACATCTGCCAATCCATAACGAGCCTTTCGCAGCAGACAGCCGCGAAGCAGGAGGAGATCAAGCGCGTCAACGCGGAGCAGTTCGCAGCACCGCCCAGCACGCCGGCTCCGACGCCAGCGCCGCAGGCCGCCCCCTCACCACAGCAGGGCGCGAAGTTCTGCGCGAACTGTGGGAAGCAGAACCAGGGTGGCGTAAAGTTCTGCCCAGAGTGCGGGGCGAAGCTGGATTAACCATCCACTCACCCATTCTTCTACACATGTCCACACCTGCGTCTTCTCATCGCCCTGCAACTCAAGTGTTGCATTGAAAATTGAGAAACTCGTTGAGGTTGACCTCGAACTTGAAGCCAGCGTGTTGAACATCGAGAACCGGGGCGGTTTTGGCCCTTTCACCAAGGGTTATAGGTTATGCTTCCCCTGCAGAAGTCAGTGAGAATTAATTGAAGGCGCTCATCCGACTCTACGGGCCCCCCTACATCGAGGCCGTCGCAGCCCTCGAGAAGATCGCCGTCGAGAACCCGAGGATATGCCTGATGAACCAGGTGCTGCTCCACGCCGACCCCTACACCCAGGCCGTGGATTGGGTCTACAACTACTTCAAGGGGCGAGGGAAGGTGAGCTACGAGCGCTGCGGGAGCATCCTCGCCAAGGCCGAGGACCTCGAGGGGCACGACTTCGTCTTCGTCTGGATGCTGGAGCCTACTAAGGGTTACGTGGATGAGCTGATCAAGAGGATCGACGGGGCGCTCAGACCCCTAGGCGTGATGTACACCATCACCTTCAAGAAATGACATTACGGGGCCTCCGATCTAGGCTTCTACTTTCTCGATCTGCTGTAGAGGTAGGCTATGTTTCCGACCGCGATGACGCCCAGGAATACGAACGCAAGAAGAGAGTAAGTCTGGTCCGAGGTGAACTGGAGTATTATCGATAGGATGACTATGAGGAACAGCGAAAGGTAGAGGACACGCCTCTCGTTCTCACCGATGTTCCCAGACATTCTCGATTCGATTTTCGGAACTCCGCCTTATACACCTAACCCGCCCCTGGCGAGATGCGTAAGACGTGCCTTAAATCGAGGGCGAGAAACTAGCTAGTACGGACATGTCCGGGATAGAGGCGGAGGGGCTCAGCAAACGCTTCGGCACCCTAACGGCCGTAGACAGGCTGAGCTTCGAGGTCAAACCAGGGGAGATATTCGGCCTCCTAGGGCCGAACGGCTCGGGGAAGACCACGACTGTGAGGCTCCTATCCTGCCTCATAGCCCCCAGCGAGGGCTCTGCGAGGGTCGCCGGCTTCGACATAGGGAGGGAGCCGCTCAAGGTCCGCGAGGCCGTCGGGGTGCTAACCGAGAACCCGGGCATCTACGACAGGCTCTCCGCCGTGGAGAACATGGAGTTCTTCGCCGAGGCCTACGGCCTGCGTGACAGGGCCGAGAGGGACTCGCGGATAAGGGAGCTTCTAGAGTTCTTCGACCTCTGGGACCGGCGGGGCGAGAGGGTGGGGACCTTCTCGAAGGGGATGAAGCAGAAGCTCGCGATCGCCAAGGCCGTCGTCCACCGCCCCGAGGTACTCTTCCTCGACGAGCCCTCCTCGGGCCTCGACCCGAAGGCGGCCAAGGACATACGCGACCTCATGGAGGGCATGAGCCGCCAGGAGAGGCACACGATAGTCCTCTGCACCCACAACCTCGAGGAGGCTGAGAGGCTGTGCAGCAGGGTCATGATCATAAGGAAGGGGGCGGCCATCGCCACGGGGAGCGTAGAGGACCTCCGCAGAAAGCTCCACGGAGCGCCGGAGCTCGAGGTCGTCCTCGATGAGGTCGACGACCGGCTGCTCAGGGCAACCGCGAAGCTGGAGGGCGTGAAGGCCGTGAACGCCTCGGCGAAGGGCACGCTGGTCTACGACCTCGACGACCCGGAGGCCAGGACGCCCGATGTTGTTAGGAGCCTCGTACAGGCGGGTGGGAGGGTGAGGTCGGTGAACATCCTCCGCCCATCCCTCGAGGACGCCTACCTCGAGCTGACGGAGGGGGAATCGACATGAGGGTGGACAGGGTTCTGCTCGTGTTCAGGAAGGACTGGCTCGAGGTGAGGAGGAACTGGGAGATAATGGCGCCGATAATAATACTCCCGCTGATACTCTCCGTCGTCCTACCATCGATGATGCTCCTGATCCCGGGGAGCGTCAGCGGCGGGAATGCCCAGGACCTGGGACCGCTCCTGAACAACCTCCCAGCCTCCGTCCAGGCGGAGATGGCGGGCCTGACCGACGGGCAGAAGATAGTTTACCTGATGCTCGTCTACGTCTTCGCCCCCTTCTTCCTCCTGATACCTGCGATGGCCTCGAGCGTGATAGCCTCGGACAGCTTCGCGGGTGAGAAGGAGAGGAAGACCATCGAGGGCCTACTAGCGACGCCGCTCAGCGACGGTGAGCTTCTGATGGGCAAGATCATGGTCGCCTTCGTGCCCTCGATGATAGTGACGCTGTTATCGTTCACGGTCTACACGGCGCTCGTCGACGCGCTCTCATTCGGGACCTTCAACCGCCTCATCCTCCCCACACTAAACTGGGTGCTGATCATCTTCCTGCTCGCCCCCGCCACGGCGATCACGGGGATAGCCCTGACCGTCACGGTGTCGGCCCGGGTCAAGGGATTCAGGGAGGCTCAGCAACTCAGCGTCCTGGTCATCGTGCCCATTATGGCCCTGGTCCTCGGCCAAGTGTTCGGCCTGCTCCTGCTGGTACCCGCCGTCATACTGATCCTCTTCGCCATCTTCATCGTCGTGGACATAATAATACTCAAGATCGGGCTGAGCATGTTCGAGAGAGAAGAGATACTCTCAAGGATGCACTGACGAGTAAACGAGGCTCCAGATAAGGTGTCGTTCACCTTGTTTCTGGGTAACATCTGATTGATGGTAGGGTCGGGAGGATTTGAACCCCCGACGAATAGTTCTCGTTTAGAACCCAAAAAAGGAATAGAGAAAACACCTTTCAGGGACAACAACATGCATCAACATGCCCCCAGTAGTAGAGCGTGCGTCCAATCCGCTGTGCAATCACTACGATCAATGTCCAAAGATAATTTAGCCATACAAAGTGATGTGATTCCTGAGGAGATGGTGACCATCCTAAATTCACGTGTAAAAGAGGTTTAATGATGCCCTTCACGCCGTTTCATCTGGGTCCAGGGTTGCTGCTTGGGCTGCTTCTCCTCAGCTACATCGACCTCCCTACATTCCTGTTGGCCAGCGTCGTTGTCGACGTTGAGCCGTTTCTGGTACTGTATTTTAATCTTCAATACCCTCTCCATGGTTTCCTTCACACCTTCTTAGGGGGAACTCTCATTGCGTTTCTTATCGCCGCTGTAATGAGCAGGCTGAGAAACGCTTTATCATCATTAATGTCGTTTTTCGGGATTAAACAGAAGCCTACGTTTCGAGGCATCCTGTTGGCGTCTCTTTTCGGCGTTTATTCCCACGTTTTCCTTGACTCATTTTTATACCAAGACATAAGGCCGTTTTACCCCTTTGACCTGAATCCTCTTCTGAGTCAGAATATGTTCATCGGCTTTGATATCTATGGGTTATGTATTCTGTCTTTCATCGGCGGAGTGGTCGTGTACGTCATCAAACTTTATTCCTGGAGAAGAGCCCCTAAAAGGGGACAGAATTAATCTCTACGCGTAAATAAGTTCCTAGGAAACGATTTATGGGTGGTGGGGTCGGGAGGATTTGAACCCCCGGCATTTGGGTTTCCGCTCCAAAAACTCGTCATCCCCTCGCGGGTCAGCACAGTCCTTCATGGATTTCTGGAGCCCAACGTCATACCTGTCTAGACCACGACCCCCGTGCAAA
>JAUYEB010000008.1 GCA_030691555.1 Candidatus Bathyarchaeota archaeon | reverse complement strand
TCGAACGTGGCGCCGGGGGAGTGCCTAACGTAGCCGAGGGGCTCCCCCGTGACCGCGTCCCGCGCGTCTCCGCCGTATCCCCACACCGTCGTCGCATTGAAGGGTGGGGGTAGGATCTGCTGCTGGAACTGGGTCATGTCTATCGAGTAGCTGTGGCTGATGACCTCGCTCGTATCGGGGTCGGTTACCTCATCGGGGACGAAGACGGGGGGTATCACGAGCTGGGTCACGTACTTGGGGATCGTCAGCGGGTCGAGCGTCGGCCCAACCGCCGATGAAACCGTCACCAGCCCTGAACCACACGAGAAGAGGAGAAAGAGTAGGAGGAGTCTAACTAAACCATTCTTCTTCATTTTCATTAGCTCCATGTGCAATATAACGTTGCGTCGCTGACAGGATAATCAGAAGGGACGGGGCTGTATCCGGGCGAGAGGACACCTAGATTATAAGAAAACACCGGATTTGTTCTTCAACGCAGCCATCGACGCCGATTCAATCCGATGAAGACGGTTCTCAGCTTCGAGTAGGGTTGAGGTAGGATTCGGGGATGCCGCTGGTGCCGTCGGGGAGGACGGCGACCCTGGGACTCCCCCTGTGGAACTTCTTCAGCTCCTCTACGACCTCGTCCCACTTCTTGCACCACGTAACTGTGCCGGGTGCCCCTAGTCGCTCCTCGAGGCTCCTGAGTCTGTAGGGGCTGTAGACTATGAGGCGGGCGCCCCGTGTGAGGTTGCGTGCCTTGCCGCTCCAGAGGCTCGCGCCGACGTGCTTTCCGTGGTTGTTGAATATCCAGTGGTTTACGTCGCCGTCGGGGTCGTTGCAGATTAGGACGACGGAGCCGTCCTGCTTGACGGACTCCTGGGCGGGCCAGAGGCTGAGGTAGGGCTCGTTGGCGCGCATGTAGCTGTTGGCGACGACGACGTCCATGTCCCTGGGGGACTCGGTCCTGTGCCAGCGCAGGACGCCCTCCGAGGCCCTCCTCTGGGTCTGTACGAAGTCGCCCGCGTAGGTCTCTATGGGGTCCCGCTTGAGGTTGAGGACGGAGTCTATCTTGAAGTCGAGGCCGGCGATGCGGGCGGTCTCCTCGGCGTCGAGGCGGAGTATGTTGCCGTCGTTCACGAGGTAGCCGGTGGAGGCGTGGGGCTTGAGGCCGGGGCCGAAGCCGCCGAGGGGGCCGTGGTTACGCCGGATAGTCTCTATCCCCGCGACCCCGGGGCTGATTATCTTGCCCCCGCCGCTGAAGCCACTCATCCTGTGGTAGAGGACGCTGCCGATGCCGATCTTGAGGTCACAGGCCATCACCTCCGCGTTCACCCAGACGGGGGTCCCGTAGCTGGTTGTTCCGACGTTCTTGCACATCTCGTAGGGGTTGTGGTTGTAGACGGGGTACCTGTCGAGGATGTCCTCGCCGAGCTTCTTGGCAAAGAGTTGGCGGCCCATCGTCCCGTGGCTGCCTGGGGCGACTATGAAGCGTATGCAGTCGTCCCTTATGCCGGCCTTCTTGATCTCCTCCAGCACTATTGGGGCGTACTGGTGGGTCTTGGTGGGGCGGGTGGAGTCGTCGAAGATTATCACCGCCTCCTTCCTGTCCTTCGCGAGCTTCGCCAGCGGCTTCGTGCCCAGGGGGTTCCTAATGGCTTTCCTGATCTGGGCCTTCGTCAGCCCCTTCTGGTCCTCCCCCGCCATCTTGCATCTCTGGACCTTCCAGCCGGAGGGGAAGGTGAGCTGGATGGGCTTGTCCTTGAACCAGGGCTGCCCGGGTACCTCAACTATAGTGTCTGCCAAGGCAATGACCTCGAAACAGAATCATTTCGGCGGAGGATGTATAAAGAACTGCGGTCTTACCGAGTCTTTCCGGCTAGAATCCTTATTCTTACGAACCCAAGTATGCTGTTGAACGTCTGGAGGGGTCCTCAGATAGTCTGCCCTCCGTGACATTCTCCTCGGAGCCGTCATGGAGATGGCGGGGGAAGGTCTTTACTCTTTTCCATCCCCGGTGTGGCGCGTTATCGTACCTATAGATCGTCCCGTTGACCCCTCTGCGCTCCCAGTGGTAAGAGTATCTACCCGAGGGGGAGAGCCAGACATCGAGAAAGGTGCCGTCGATTAGGAGGAGCCTGAGCTTCTCGACGGTACCGGAGGGTTTCCTGTGGACTGTTGCGTCGGTCACGACGTCGGGGTAGCCGTCGAGGGCGATCTCCCGCATCGCTGAGAGGAGCGCCTCGACATCCATCTTCGGCTCACGCAGCCTTGAGCTCGGACCTTATCCTCTCAGCCCTCTCCTCCAGGTTCTCTAGAGTTATGAGGTCTTCCCAGGCGGGGTGTTCGGGTGCTTCTCCCCGTCGGATTTTCGCCTCGAGTGCCTTGAGGGTCTTCACGCCGTACCTGATCCTGATCTCGTTCGCCTCGGCCAGGCACTCCCGAAGCTGGGAGCGGAGGTACTCGTCTATACCCCGCCTGATGAGCTCGTCCCTGGGGACCCCGAGGTTCTTGGAGACCCTGTCTAGTAGCTCGGTGGCTTCGGTCATAGCGGCACCTGAATCTTACGACTTGGGGGTAATAAAGACTGTTAAACGGATGTTAGTCGCCGTGGCGCTTCCTCAGGGCAGGTGCGGTCCGGAGAATGATCAGGGTCCGCTCGATTGCGTCGACCCACTCGCACTGCTCGGCCTGCCTCGCGGCCGGGCTGAGGACGCCGTGGTCCACTCCCCTCCCTATCTCCCGGGCCATACGGCTCCGGTAGATGCTGAGGCTTCGGTCTCCCAAGCGGTCGACCTCGAACCAGTCCTCGCTGAGGACGATGACGCGGGGTATCCTGGGGGCGCCCATGATCCTCAGCTCGTCGCGTAGCTCGGGGGAGGCGTCGCGGTCGATGAGGCGTAGCTCGGCCTTCTCCCCGATGGCCTTCACCATCCCCTGGAGATATGGGGTGACGCGGGCGCAGTCGAGGCACCACGGGGCGGCCTCCATGAGCACCCTGACCATCCTGTTGTACCCCTGCAGGCGGGCCCTCTGGTCCACGGCTAGCTCCGGCGCCCTCTCCGCGGACTCCGCCCAGCGCGCCGCCTGGTCCTGGGGCGCGCCTGATAGGAACTCGTCGAGGGGCTTCGCAGCCTCCCAGCTCCTCCTCCACAGCTCTGCGCGTACATCATAGTATGCCGGTTTTTCGCTCTGGCCACTCATGATCGCAGGGAGGATTCACGTGGATTAATAGGATTCCCTAGGCCGGTGGCAGGAACCTGCCGAGGCTTCTTCTCAGCCAGTCCTCGTAGAGGTGGTCGAGGGGGCTGGGTATCATCGGGTCGTGCCTCGCGTACGCCTCGAAGACGGCGCGCTTCCTGTGGTAGGTCACGTCGGGTAGGTTCGGGGGCTTGAGGTCGCAGCTGTAGCCCCTGAAGAGCATCTGGTACGCGCCCGTCCCCTTCGCCGCTTCGATAGCGAAGAGCCCCGTGTAGAGGTGGTCGATGTGGTCGCAGCCGGCGACCCAGCCGTCGGGGTCGTGTGTCGAGACGACGTCGGCCTCGGCGAGGTGGATTATCTCGGTCAGAGTCGTGGTCAGTCCCTCCCGCGTGTACCTGCCGGAGCCGTCCACCGCCTCGACCTCCTCGCCACCCCACAGTCTCTCCAGCGCCCTGCTCGGCTCCTCATCCTTGTCCAGTCGCCCCCCATCGGGGAGGCGGAGGAAGACGAGCCTAACCTTACCGTCGGTGGACACAGAAGACGCTATCCTCCTCCCGGCCACGCGGAGCGCCTCGTCCCTCCACCCGGGGGCACCCATCGCAGAGTAGGCGGCCCGCCCCCCCTCCTCCCGCCCACGCCAGTAGTCCTCCCCTAGGCCGGCGTCCCCCGCCGTCACGTAGACCGTCCAGACCCCCGCCCCGGAGGCGACGTCCTCCATCAGGCAGGGGCTCATGAAGATCAGGTCATCGTCCTGATGCGCGGAGACATAGAGGCGAGCCACATGAAATGATAAGGTCCCAAACAGTTAAAGGGTGAGCGGGAAACCCCGTAAAAAAAATGTTTTCATAAG
>JAUYEB010000275.1 GCA_030691555.1 Candidatus Bathyarchaeota archaeon | reverse complement strand
GATCCACGGCTCAGTGAACTCGGGGAGCCTTATCGTGTCCCCGGGCCCGACGACGGCGTCGGGGCTCTTTAGGAACATGTTGAGCTGCCTCGCCTCCCGCTGGGCGTGCTCCCAGTAGTTGGCGATGCAGGCGAGTATCTTCCCCGGCCTGGTGAGGGGAGGGAGCAGCCGCACACCCTCCAAGGGCATGGCCTTCCCCGCCGCGGCGAGCCGCTCAAGCGACGGGCGCAGCCCCTCGAAGTCATTGATTATGCCCTCCATCGTCAGCTCAGGGGTGTAACCAAGCTTCACCGCCCCCGAGATGTCCACGACCCCACGGTCCGTGAGGAGACCCGGCGACACCTCGCCCGTCTCCGCCTTCCTGAATAGAACCAGTTTCATGTCTTCTTACCCCGCAACACGGCGATTAAGCCTTTTTTTTACGCCTCCGAGTAGAAAAAACCATACAGTAGTGGAAAACCATGCAAATGAATAAATACATGGTTTTCCCAGAAATACATGGTATCGTATGACTGAAACCGCCACGGTGACAAGCAAGAGCATGGTCACGATCCCCGTCAAGATAATGCGGAAATATGGCATCAAAGAGGGCGATAAAGTGAGCTTCGTCGAAGAAGAGGGGCATATTCTCTTTGTCCCAAAGAAGAGACTGATCGATTACTATGGAATCGACGAGGCGCATATCGAGGAGATCAAAAAAGCGATCCGTGAACTGAACGAGGAGCATAGGCGGGAAGCCCGTGAGGGATAACCTAGTTCTAGACGCGGGCATCCTAAACCTGTTCTTCGTGAGAGACGCGAGGGTCTTCCCCTACTTCAGAAGGATCAGCGGGGGGGATGCCATAGGTCACGTCGCGGGGATCAACCTTTCAGAGTTCTACTATAAAACCTGTCAAACGCTCGGGAGGCAAACCGCAGATACGAGGTTTAACCTGTTAATTGAGAGCGAGATTGAGGTAGTGGAAGATCCCGAGTTAGACCGACAAGCTGGGATAGAGAAGTGTAGGCGAGAACTCGATCTTTCCCTGGCTGATTGCTACGCTCTTACTCTCACAAAGAGGGTCAATGGCCTGCTACTGACGACGGATAGCGAGCTGGGGAAGACCAAAGAAGTTGAGACTAGACACTTCCCCGTCTGAGGGGGAGAGGGCCCCTGGTTGATTCTATGACAAGTTTCCCTTGCCCGAGAAACCCATATTAACAAACGTTCCCCAGCCCCAGACGAGGAAGGGATAACCCACAATGAAGGAAGGCGGAAAGATACTCGTGGCATACGACGGCTCCGACAGCTCGAACGCGGCGGTGGCCAAGGCCCTGGAGACGGCGAAGGCGAACAAGGGCTCGGTCACCCTGCTATACGTCTACTGGGACCCGGATGAGAGGAGGTCCGACCTGATCATGCACACGGTGGAGAACGCCGAGGAGGACCAGGGGAGCCGGGTCTTCACCGACATCGAGGCGAAGCTCAAGGGGAGCGGCGTGGAGTACGATCTGAGGGTCGAGCAGCAGAGCGACATACCCAAGGGGATACTGACGGTAGCCGAGAAGGAGGGCTTCGACATGATCGCCGTCGGGACCACGGGGACGGGTGGGAAGCCGGTGGGGCCCGTGTACCAGAAGCTCAAGGCCCAGTCCAAGATACCCCTGCTGACACCGTGACCCGGTTCCAACACATGAGGAAGGGGCCGATCCTAGAGTTGGCCCTTCGTCCTGAACTGGCGCTTGTAGAGCTGCCTGATCTTGTCGAGGGTGTCGGCGTCCTGGGGCCCCTTGTCGTCCCGGATGCGCGTTATCCTCGCGAACCTGAGGGCGAAGCCGCTCCTGTAGCGGGGGCTGCGCTGGACCTCGTTGAAGGTGACCTCGACGACGACCTCGGGGCGCACCGAGACCGTGTAGTCCGTCTCAGAGACCTTGATGGCCTGTAGGCGCTTCGTCATCCCGCGGAACTCCTCGTCGGTTAGCCCCTTGAACGTCTTCCCCACGACCTTCCACCCATCCCCATCCCTGGCGGCGAGGTGGTAGTTGCTCAGCCACCCCCTCCTCCTCCCGGAGCCCCAGTCCGCGGCGGCGATGACTAGGTCGATGGTCTCGGCGGGCTTGAGCTTGAGCCAGTCCTTCCCGCGCGCCCCCGGGTTGTAGTGGCTGTCGAGGCGCTTCGCCATGAGCCCCTCGTGCCCCGCCCTCATCGCCGCCTTGAGGAAGGCCGCGGCCTCCTTCGGGCTGTTCGTGACGGTGCGCTCCGCGAGCAGCTCCTTCGGGGTTATCTTGCTGAGTAGCGACCACCGCGTCTCGTATGGCTCGTCTATGAGGAGGGTGCCGTCGAGGTACAGGATGTCGAATAGGTGGAGCCTCAGGGGTATCTGCTCCGTGGCCTGCTCCACGTCGGTGACGCGGGTGAAGCGGCGCATGAGGTCCTGGAATGGGAGGGGCTTCCCCCCCGACCCGACGGCGGTTATCTCGCCCTCGACTATTATGCCCACCTTGGGGAGGAACCGGAGGACCAGGTTCACGATGTCGGGGACGCTCTCCGTCACGTCGCTGAGGCGCCTGCTGTAGACGCGGACCTCGTC
>JAUYEB010000240.1 GCA_030691555.1 Candidatus Bathyarchaeota archaeon | reverse complement strand
TTTAATCTTTCTTAAAGAAGAGGAAAGAATAATTAGCCTCTTTCCAAAAGCCAATGTAATCCTTATCGGCCAAATAAGGATCCTGGGATTTTACATTTCCTTCCAATTCGTAAATATACACCCAATCGTACATGAGGTATTATTACCATTTTTTCCAGGAATTGTAAATTTTTCAGTTGAACCGCCTGCGTGGTTCCAGCATCAAAATAATAAGGCGTTAAGCGAATCGAAGGGGGGTATATAGATAATTTTGGCGATCTCTTTCCAGGGTTGGAGTGAATTCTTCGATTCCATAAGGAAGATTAAATAGGGATATGGGAAGGGGAAGCGGAAAAGGGAAAAAAGCGATGAAAATACCGATTTTAATTGCTGCATTGGCTTTGATAATTAGCGGGTGCCAAAAGTCTGATTTGGCCCGGGAGGGAAAAAGGGATATGGCTGGGGAGGTATCGACAATTCGCCAGGCTACTTTTGCTGGTGGGTGTTTTTGGTGTGTGGAGGCTGATTTTGAAAAGCATCCCGGTGTTGTGAAGGTGGTGTCTGGGTATACTGGTGGACAGAAGGAGAACCCATCCTACGAAGAGGTATCTTCCGGGACGACGGGGCATGTGGAAGCGGTTCAGGTCTATTACGACCCCTCCAGAATCACTTATGAGGAAGTGCTTGAAATTTTCTGGCGGCATATTGATCCAACCGATTCCGGGGGTCAGTTCGTGGACCGGGGCGCCCAGTATCGGAGCGATATTTTTTATCACGATGAAGAGCAAAAGAAGCTCGCCGAAGAATCAAAGCAAGAATTAGGCCGGTCCGGCAAGTTTGATAGCCCCATTGTAACCCAGATTATCCCTGCTGTAAAATTTTATCCGGCCGAAGATTGTCACCAGGATTATTACAAGACCTGCCCGCTGAAATATAATCTTTACAAATCCGGCTCGGGAAGAGAGCGTTTCATCAAGGAAAAGTGGGGGAAAGAAATGAAAAATGAAAAATCCGCTCCCTTTAAGATAAACTTTGCTAAGGCTTCCAAGGGGGAATTAAAAAAGGAACTGACGCCGTTGCAAT
>JAUYEB010000184.1 GCA_030691555.1 Candidatus Bathyarchaeota archaeon | reverse complement strand
TCAAGACCCCCGACCTCAGCCCCCGCAAGTGGAGGCTCAGCAACCACTACGTCAACAAGACACTCGGAATCAAGCTCGGCCACGCCGAGACGGCGATGCTCCTCGGCAAGATGGGGCACGGCGCCGAGGTCTCGGGCGACGAGATCGACGTCTACGTCCCCTGCTACCGCACCGACGTGATGCACCCCATCGACCTCGTCGAGGACGTCGCCATAGCCTACGGCTACGACAAGTTCGTCCCCAACATCCCCCCGATACACACGAAGGCAGGCGAGGACGATCTAGAGATATTCAGCCGGTACATCCGCAACTTCCTCATAGGCTTCGGCCACATGGAGGTCGTCACCTTCATGCTCAGCAACAGGGAGAAGCTCTTCCAGAGGATGGGCATCCCCGTCGAGTCGGTCGCCGAGGTGGAGAACCCGAAGATGGAGGGCTACAACGTCCTCCGAAATAGGCTCCTCCCCAGCCTCATGGAGGTGCTGAGTGTGAACAAGCACCACCCGTACCCGCAGAGCCTCTACGAGGTGGACGACGTGGTCCTCCTCGACGACGAGACGGACATCGGAGCGAGGAGCGCACGGAGATTAGCGGTCGTCCAGTGCCACGCGAAGGCCAGCTTCAGCGACATAAAGGCGACGATGCTCTCCATCCTGGAGAACCTCGAGGTCGAGGCCGAGGTCGAGGCGGGGGGCTGGGACTGCTTCATCGACGGCAGGCGCCTCGTCGCCAGGGTGAACGGTGAGCCACTCTGCTGGGCGGGGGAGATAAGGCCCGAGGCGCTGGAGGCGTGGGGCCTCGAGATGCCCGTCGCCGCCCTCGAGATGGACGTCGACCTACTAAAGAAGGTCGTCAAGCCCTAGCCGGACAACGGATCGATGACCGTGGATCCGATTCGGCCTTTTCAACACAAACGCCGATGAGGCGTGGTAAAACGCGGGTTATCTTTTGGGTTGTCCCCAGATCTTCTTGAGGCTTAGGGGGTCCACCGGGGGTTTACCCCCCTTTATGAAGCCGTTCATGTACTCGATGAATTCCTCGCGGGGCATGGGGGCCGTTATGATTACCTCCTGATCCTCGACGATGACCTTTACTTTCCCCCTGCCCTTTATGCCGAGCTTCTTTCTAATGTCCTTGGATAACTGCAGTCTGCCCTTGTCGTCCACGGATAGCTCCTTTACGTTCCCCATCACCCACACTTGGGGGATTTGAGGGAGACGCGGGTGATTATCGTTTCGCCCTCTCGACGATGCCCTCTATGAACACGGTCTTGGCGTCAGTGTAGGCGACCCTGTCGTTCCTATACTTCTCCGATAGGCTGATCTTCAGTTCCTTGTAGGCTTCCGCATCGGCTGGGTGGGCGCGCAGCCAGTCGCGGAAGAGGATGTGTTTCTGGTGGAACCGGCTCCCCTCCTTTACTAGGTGGAGGTGGAAGCCGGGGCTGTGGGGGGCCTTCCCGAGGCAGTAGTACCAGTCGGGGTTGTCACCGGGGGAGGCGTCGTCGTACCCGAGGGGGAGGAGGAGCGCCCTGCACCTCTCGGCGTCGTCGGGTCCGTCCACGCCGGCTATCATGTCGACGATGGGCTTCGCACAGAGGCCGGGGACACTCGTGCTCCCGACGTGCTCCAGGGATCGGATGATCCCGCCGACGGCGCCCCCGATGAGCCCGCTCTCCGCCTCGTATAGCCTGGGCCAGTCGGGGTCGTAGGGGGCTATGACGACGGGGCGTGGCATCGCGATCCACCTGATTGCTGTCTTTTATAAACCGTCACCCCATTATCAGGGGATCGCCTTGGGTGAGCGGCCCGGCCTCCCGCCGAACCTCGTGATGCTCGTGAGCGTCTCCGCCGTCTCGACGGCGTCGATCCTCATCCGGCTCACCGCGGCGCCGCCGATGGCGATAGCGACCTGGCGCCTAGTATTATCAACCTTGATGCTGCTCCCATTCTTCGCTTGGAGGGGCGGCTTCGCCAAGCTCCGTGCCATGGGTGGGAGGGACCTGCTCGCCCTCGCGGGGGTCGGCGTCGCACTCGCCGTCCACTTCGCCTCGTGGATAACGAGCCTCAGTTTCACCTCGGTGGCGAGTTCGGTGATATTCGTCCACGTCGACTCGATCTTCGTGGCGCTGGTCAGCCACTTCGTGCTGGGTGAGAGGGTGAGCAGGCGGGTCGCACTCGGCATAGGTGTAGCCTTTGTGGGGGCGGCGGTCATAGCCCTCGGGGACCTCGGCGTCGGGGAGGAGAACCTCGTCGGGGACGCGTTGTCTATCATCGGGGCGGTCGCCCTCGGTGTCTACCTCATGGCGGGTAGGCGGCTGAGGCAGAGGCTCGACCTCACCACCTACGTCACGCCCGTCTACGCCGTCTCCGCCGCCGTGTTGGCGCTGGGGAGCGTCGCCGTCGGCGCCCCCCTGGTCGGCTACGACGCGGGGGTGATGCTGATGTTCGCCGCCATCGCCCTCGTGCCCATGATCTTCGGCCACACCCTCTACAACTGGGTGCTCAGGTGGGTCTCGGCCCCCGTGGTCAGCATCAGCCTACTCGGCGAGCCGGTGGGCGCCTCGATCCTCGCGTTCCTGATTCTGGGCGAGTCGCCGGGGCCGCTGACCCTCATCGGGGGCGCCGTGACGCTGGCCGGGATACTGATCTGCACCTATCAGCCCGCGGGTAGGTAAGTATCGGGGCCACATCCGAGTGGGAAGCAAGATAAACTAAGCTTCGATTACCTTGATCAGATCATTCATGGTGTTCAAGGGCAAGTTCAAGGGAATCCTCTGCCTGCCCGTCACCCCATTCGTGGCGGGCGGCGAGGAGATCGACGAGGGGGCGATGCGCCGCATCGTCGACGTGATCATCGAGGACGGAGCCGACGCGCTGGTACCCGTGGGCGCCACGGGCGAGTTCCCCTACCTCCTCCACGAGGAGAGGAAGAGGGTCATCGACATAACCGTCGACCAGGCGAACGGGCGCGTCCCCGTCATCGCGGGGACGGGGGCCATGTCGACGAAGGAGGCGCGGATGTTCACCCAGTACGCGAAGGACGTGGGCTGCGAGGGCGTCATGCTCAGCCACCCCCTCATGGTCCGGGCGAACGACCACGAGACCTACCACCACTTCGAGGCGATAGCCACGCGCGCGCGCGCGATTAACCCGCTCTTCTTCTTCTGAGGTATTTAATCCTTTAAATATCCAAGGATAGGAAATACGAGGATTTAGAGGTTAATCCGAAACCTCTATACGTCTAATTATACATTACAAGAATATGGTTAACAAAATAGCTGCTGTATTATTAATTAGTGGAGTCATAGCATTATCCTTTTGGATTTTTCTCAGCGCACCTTTTTTTACTGCGGATGTCCATGTTGACTATCCTACTGATTATACAGGGGAGAGAATGTGGTCTGGAATGTACCTTTTAGAATATCCCGCAGTGTTGCTCTGGCTACTTGTTATTGGCGTTATACTTGTAACGCTTGGAATCTCCCGAGTAATATGGCGCTTAAAACCCAAACCGGAGATGCGAGCACCCAAAAATCCAGATCATAAAAAACCCAATATAAAATAACACGTTTTAGGGTATCGGCTACAAGGAGGACGACTTCTTCAGCCTCCGCTACTCGGACATCATCTGGCGGGTCAGGGAGAAGATCGCCGTATACGCCGGCAGCCCCTCGGCCTACCTCGCCTTCCTCGCACAGGGCGCGACGGGCGCCCTCATCGCC
>JAUYEB010000140.1 GCA_030691555.1 Candidatus Bathyarchaeota archaeon | reverse complement strand
ATGAGGACGGCGCTGTCGTTTGCGAAGAGGATGCTAACAGCGGCGGCGAGGAGCGCAACGTAGAAGTAGAGCCTGACACCGCTCCCCTTCGCCAACTTCGCCACCCTCAACGCAGCCCACTTGAAGAAACCCATCACGTCGAGCGTCACTGAGAGGGTCACGATTCCGACGAAGGCGAGGGCGGCGTTCCAGATGCTACCGAAAGCCGTCACGGCGTCGTCGACCGTAACGGTCCCCAGCAGAAGAGAGGCAGCCGCACCGATTCCAGCCGCCAGCCCGAGGTTGATCCCCCTGGGCTGCCTGATCATCAGAAACAGCGTGGCGACGAATACGACCACGGACAAGACGGCGGCAGGCAGCATCCAAGACCCGACCCGAATAAGACATGAAACAAGAACGCCACACCTATCAACATTACCCCAAAAAAGGTAGGGTAGGGTAACCGAGCCAAGCTGAAAGATGGTCTCCCCCGTCAAGAGGAGCCGAAATAACAGCCACTTCGCCGTCGATTACGCACAAAAACGTGCATGTAAGCCACCGATTCACACGACGAACACTCGCCGCTTATGAAAATAAAAAAAATCGTTATGAGCAGTAGCACGCCATAACCACCCGTTAGTGTTAAACCAACTCCCACACACACAGTAACCGAACGAACATGCCAAGCGACCACAACCTCTTCTCACGCGCCGCGGGGGAGACGCCCACACTCGTCAAGGGGAAGGGAGTCTACATCTGGGACTCGGACGGCAAACGCTACCTCGACGGAAGCGGGGGCCCCCT
This sequence comes from Candidatus Bathyarchaeota archaeon, assembly GCA_030691555.1. GTDB lineage: Archaea > Thermoproteota > Bathyarchaeia > TCS64 > TCS64 > UBA8941. Next base: position 6,009 of record JAUYEB010000140.1, on the reverse strand, counting down.
CTGCGTCAACATAGGCTACGGCGTAAACGAGGTCAACGCCTCCATCAAGCGCCAAATGGACGCCGTCAGCTTCGCCTACAGCGGCTTCTTCGTCGCCGACGCCGTGAAGGAGCTCAGCGAGAAGCTCGCCGCGTTCTCACCCGGTACCCTCAAGCACAACTTCTTCTGCAACGGCGGGAGCGAGGCGACCGAGGCCGCCGCCAAGATGGCGCGCCAGTACCACCTCGAGAACGGCGACAAGACCCGCTACAAGGTGATCGCCCGCTGGCAGAGCTACCACGGCAACACCCTCGGCGCGCTCAGCATGAGCGGCCACATCGGCAGGAGGCGCCGCTTCGCACCGATGCTCATCGACTACCCACACATACCCCCAGCCTACTGCTACCGCTGCTGGTACGGCAAGACCCCGGACAGGTGCGACATGGAGTGCGCCCGGGCACTGGACACGATGATCCGCGCCACGGGTCCCGAGTACGTCAGCGCCTTCATAGCCGAACCCGTCGTCGGCGCCACACTAGGCACCGTCCCCGCACCCAAGGGCTACTTCCAGATCATCCGCGAGATATGCGACCAGCACGGCGTCCTCTTCATCGCCGACGAGGTCATGACGGGCGCCGGTAGGACCGGCAAGAACTGGGGAATCGAGCATTGGGAAGTGGAGCCCGACATAATGACCGCGGCTAAGGGCATCAGCAGCGGCTACCTCCCCCTCGGCGCCGTCATAGCCAGCGACAAGGTCTTCGGGGCCTTCAAGGGCCCCTTCGCCCACGGCCACACCTACGGCAACCACGCCCTATGCTGCGCCGCCGGCTCCGCCTGCCTCGACTACCTCCAGAAACACAAGCTCGTAGAAAAGTCCGCCAAGAGCGGCAAGTACCTCCTCAAGAGGCTCAAGGAGCTGTACGACCACCCGACCGTCGGCGACGTACGCGGCCTCGGCCTCTTCGCCGGCATCGAGTTCGTCAAGGACAAGAAGACCAAGGAGCCCCTCGACCCCAAGCTCGCCTTCAACCAGCGCGTCTTCAAGGAGTGCTGGGACCGCGGCCTCATCGTCTACCCCGGCGCGGGAACCATCGACGGCACAAGAGGCGACCACATCCAGATAGGCCCACCCCTCTGCGCCAAACGCGAGGAACTAGACGAACTCCTCGCCCTCTTCGAGCAAGGCCTAAAGGCCGCCGAGAAGACCATCCGCTGACCCACCCCATATTTTTAAAAGGGGAAGGGGTACCCCATATCCGTTCAGGAAGGATACCCAATGAGGGACCCCAAGATCGACAAGATTTTCCAAGTTGCCAAGGCCGAGAAGAGGAACTTCCTATTCGAGCACGAGGCGAAGATGCTCTGCGGCCTCTACGGCGTACCCATCACTAGGATCGAGGTGGCGAAGACCGAGGACGCGGCCGTCGAGGCCGCGAAGAGGATCGGCTTCCCGATAGTCCTCAAGATCGTCTCAGCCCAGGTCCTCCACAAGAGCGACGCGGGCGGCGTCATCGTCGGCGTCAACGACGAGAAGGGAATAAGGGAGGGCTACCAGAGGATCGTCGCCAACATCAAGAAGAACGTGCCCACAGCGGTCATCGACGGCATCCTCGTACAGGAGATGGCGCCGAAGGGGACGGAGATCATCATCGGCTCGACCGTGGACCCCACCTTCGGCCCGACCATCATGTTCGGACTCGGAGGCATCTTCGTCGAGATACTCAAGGACGTGAGCTTCCGCCTCGCCCCAATCACGAAGGAGGACGCGTGGGAGATGCTCGACGAGATCAAGGCGAAGAAGATGCTCGAAGGCCCCCGCGGAACGCCCAAGGCGGACAAGGAGGCCATCGTCGCAACGCTCCTCGCCGTCAGCAAGATGCTCATGGAGTGCCCCGAGATAAAGGAGCTGGACATGAACCCCCTGCTCGTCTACGAGAAGGGTGCACGCGCGGTCGACGCGCGCGTCATCCTCTAGACGCGTACCATCACCGGTACGCCTCTTTCTCGGTCACACACTTCATATTCGACCTCCAGCCGAGGCTTATCATTGGAGGCGGATTCTTGGCCCATGAGGAGCGGCTTCTGTACCCGATCTTCAAGCTCCTCCTCGGCGTCGTCTGCCTCATCCTCGGGGGAGAATACGCGTGGAGCTACGTCGTCTACACCGCAGCTAGCTTCGGCATCCTCTACATCGCCGACTCGGTCGTATGGCTCCTAGCCGGCCTCATACTATTCACGGAGGGTCTACGCTCGTACCTCAAGATACTGCTTGAGGGGATACGGTAGGGAGCTTGCCCTTGCTCCATCGCCTGTAGCTCCTCACACCCTCCCACGCTATCAAGGCGAGGAAGATTAATGTTACAGCAGCCATCGCTACGAAGCCGTTTCCGCCAGTGACAGAGTCAAGGAGGTATTTGCCAGCCCCCCAGGTGGTCGCTAGCAGCTCAAACGGCATCAGCAGAGGGGACGGGCGATTTCCAGCAGATTCGACGAGGTTTGATGAGCTCCTAAACAACTGTCCGCTCGAAGAGTAGCTCAGGGCGGCGGGGGTAAGACTGTAGGTTCCGGGGTTTTCGAGTTGAATCGAGTACGTTATTGTCTTAGTCTCACCGGGCGCTATCGCGGCCCACTGGCCCTTGGTGTCGCCTGAGACTAGTTTAACGCTAGAAGCGTAGCTACTCAGGGCAGCGCCGTCGTCCAGGGTCACATCCGTCATGGTGTTTACGTCCCTGTTCTCGATCGAAACCGTCACCGAGGCGGTGGAGCCCGGCGTGATGGTCTTCACCACGGCAACGTTCAGGGGTAGGACGATCCCCGTCAGATCGAGCCTGAAGTCAGAGGCGGATAGGCTCGTCTCGGGCGTTACCCTGACGACGTAACCCATGCCTTCAAGGACATCGTAGATTCCCTTGAGCTCGTCCTCGCTTAGGGGGACCGAGGTTGAGACCTTCACGTTCGGGGAGTCCCCCACGCCTCCGATGTCCTGACCCGGGGGAACGGCGACGAGCAGCGTGCTGAGGTCCGAATCCGAAGAGTAGCTCGGGGGCGTTTCGGCCCCGAGGAGGCTCAGGATGTCGAAGACGTACGCCCCGCCCGAAGGCTGGGTCCCGTGCTCCCAGAACGAGGCCCCGCCCGCGAAGCCGATGGGGCCGTCGAGGAGGGGGCCGAATATCGCGGTGAGGTTACCCGACATCTCCTCCTTTGGGACGTATTGGGTGATGACGTCGATGTTGACGAAGCCGGCGAAGAAGAGCGAACCAGACGCAGAATCCGGGGTCTTCCCGGGTATCAGTCGCCCGTTGCCCACCGCCGTTTGCAGCGTGTCAGCGAACCCGCCCCGGCCAGCGTAGTCATCGAGGTACTTGCCGGCGAAGGACTCCAGCCCGCTCTGCGAGACGTAGAAGGCGAAAGAGATCTGGGGGATATACCCTCCCGCGCCTCCTTCACCTCCTTCCCCGGGCCTCATGCTCAACGCCGTGACGGGGAACAGGTCGACGCCGTAGGCTCCACCGAGCGCGGCGGCCACGGACTGGGATCGCTGCAACACTGTCTCCTGTGGCACGTCCAGGTAGACTACCGCCGCGAAGGTCGGAGGGAGGAGGTTGACTAAACTCATGAGCTCGCCCATCGATGCCCCCTCACCCGTCTGGTTCCTAGCCAACTCGATGAATCCCTGGCTACTTACAACGACCGCGGCGGCGAGCCCGTTCGAATCGGTCGCCTGGAGGTCTATCCCCGGGAGCGTCGGGTTGGCGTCGACGAAGGCGCCTCCGATGTACGCTCTACCCTTCTTGTCGAGGAAGCCGGCGAGCCCCTCCGTGTAGGCGTCGCTCCCGAAGCTCACACCCATAACCGTGGGGAGGAGGCTAGACGAGAGCAGAATCACGGCGATCATCAGCGCTGCGGGCTTCAACCCGCCGTCTGGGACGGGTGGGCCGCTGGCGACGATATTACCTTTGTAGCGTTTCTGTATGAGTCTCCCGAACTCGACTCCAATTAGAGCGCCGACGATCATTATCACCGGCTTAAGGGCGAGGTCAACCGCCAGCCCCCCGATAATTTTACCCACCACTTCCTGACCGGCCGCCTCCGAGCTGAACGCGCCTATCACGTCCTCGAACACCTTGCCAACGATCGGCGCATCGAAGATCTGGGTGAGAGTTAACCCGCTCGGAATCGGGGGGAGCCCCCCAAGCGGCCCGCCGCCTCCACCGCCCACGAGATTTGGCATCTTCTGAGCGATGTCAAACACAACCGCGGCCGTGATGGGCAGGAGGGTGAGCCAGACGAGCAGCGCGATCAGGACGGCGCCGAGGCGCCGACGAACCACGGCCCCGCACACGAGCGCCACGGAGACCCAGATGACTAGAAGCGAAACGAACTTCAGGGGATCACCGAGCAGGAGGAACGTAAGCGTCAGCGCCTCGTAGACGGAGTTCCCCAGGATCGGCCCGAGCCAATCGCCGACGATCAGCAGGGAAGGGTGTAGAAGGACGCTTCCGAGCATCAGGAGTAGAAAGACACCAAACAGATACGCAGCGATCTTCCTCAAACAAGCGCACCAGACTATCCCGTTAAGAGATGACTAAAGAGGGTTAAGGTTTGAGATCAGCCGGCCATCTCCCTGAATAGGGGGCGGCTCGCCTCGAGGCTGATCTTGTAGAGCTCGTAGAAGCGCTGGTAGGCCTTGACGTTCTCCGGGTCGGGCTTCATGGGGACCTTGCCGGATATCCACTTCTCTATGATCTTGTGGTCCCGGATGACGCCGGTGCCGAGGCCCGCTAGGATGGCGTCGCCGAGCGGGGCGCCCTGTGCCCCTGGTATGTAGTCCATGGGGACGCCGGTCACGTCTGCGATTATCTGCCTCCAGAGGGGGCTCCTCGCCCCGCCGTCGACCAGCGTCGCCCTGTTCACCCTGATGCCCGTCTCCCAAGCGGCCTCGAGGCTGTACCTCATGGCGTAGGCGACCCCCTCGAGGACCGCCCTGAACATGTGTGCCCGGCTGTGGTAGACGCTTAGGCCGAGGAATCCGCCGCGTAGGTGCTCGTCCCAGTAGGGGGCGCGCTCGCCGACCATGAGGTGGGGGAGGAAGATGAGGTCGTCGCTGCCTATGGGTATCTTGGTTGCGAGCTCGTCGAGCTGCTTGTAGGCGTCGACGCCCGTCTTCTTCTCCTCTTCCTTCTCCTTCTGCCCGAGCTCGTCCCTGAACCAGCGGACGCTGAAGCCGGCGGTGGCGATGCCGGTGAAGCCGTAGGTGTACTCCCGCCCCTTGACGACGTATGGGAAGTTGATCATCCTCGGGGAGAGGCGGGGGGTGTGGCTGATGAAGCCGTTGCACATGCTGGTGCCGAGCATCGATGCGAGGTCGCCGTCCTCGATTGCTCCCCCCGCGAGGGCGCTGACGCTCGCGTCGATCCCCCCGGCGCACACCGGGGTGCCCCTGGGGAGACCCGAAGCCTCCGATCCCTCCGCCGTCACCTCACCCACGATGTCCTCGGAGCTAAGAATCTTCTCCGGGAAGAAGCCCCTCGGGACGCCTAGCTCACCCATCATCTTCTCCGACCAATCACGCCTATGGATGTCGAATAGCCCACCGTAGTTGCCGGCGCTGCTGTAGTCGACGCTCTCCTCGCCCGTGAGGCCCCTGATGACGTAGCCGTTTGGGGTCTCGAAGCGGTGGACGCGGCGCCAGTTGCCCGGCTCCTTGTCCTTTATCCAGAGCATCTTCGTGTAGCCGTAGTAGGGGTCGATGACGTTACCCGTGACCTTGAAGAGGGCGTCGGCGCCGAGGTTGTCCCTGAGCCATTTACACTCCTCTGTGGCGCGGCGGTCCGCCCAGATTATGCAGGGGCGGATCGGCTTCATGTCCGAGTCGAGGGGGACGCCGCTGCCACCGTATAGGCTGCTTATCGCTGCGCCGGCGATCTCATTCGGGTCGATCCTCGCCTTCTCGATGGCGGTCTTGATGGAGGCTCGGACTGCCTTCTCCCAGACGTCGGGCCACTGCTCCGCCCAGCCCTGCTTGGG
>JAUYEB010000118.1 GCA_030691555.1 Candidatus Bathyarchaeota archaeon | reverse complement strand
GTTCACGTTGATCATGTACTGCGCCGTCTCAAGCGCTAGCGCCTTCGTGAACCCTATCACGGCCGCCTTCGAGGAGCCGTAAGCCGTCTGCCCACCCGCCGGCGTCCCGACCATCGGCCCCGTCACGCTGCTCATGTTCACAATCTTCCCGTAGCGCCTCTCCATCATCCCCGGCAGCGCCGCCTTCGCGCATCGGAACATGCCGAAGACGTTGATCTCGAAGAGGTGATGTAGGAACTCCTCGTCCATCTCGACGAGCCTGCGCCTCGGGTAGATGCCCGCGTTGTTGACGAGGATATCGACGCGCCCGTGATCCTTCACGATCTTGGCGAACGCCTGCTCGACGTCCGCCGCCTTGGTCACGTCCATCCGGTAGGCGCTCGCCTTACCACCATCCCCACGGATGGCCTCCGCAGTCTGCTCGACGCTCTCCTGGATGTCCGCGAGGCACACCGTGGCCCCGTGGGACGCCAGAACCCTCGCTATGCCCGCCCCTATGCCCTGGGCGGCACCCGTCACAACCGCTACCTTACCCTCAAGCCTCCTCACTTCTTCATCTTCCTCCTGTAGGCCCTCCAGCTCATCGCCCACCTATCGGGGTCATCTAACGGCGCCGCGTCCACGGCGTGTATCGACGAGTTGTGGGGCGCCTTCTTCAGCACCTCCGGGTCCTCGTAAGCCTCCTCGCAGACCCGCTTCAGCACGGCGACCCAGTAGTCGATGTCCGCCTTGCTGTAGGTCTCGCAGGGCTCCGGCGTGAAGGGCTCCGGCACGACCCACGGGTGGTGGCTGGTGAAGAAGCTCTGCACCCCGTAGTCGACGACGCGGCGGTTGACGTCGTTTATCCCGCAGCCCGTCTCCGCCTTCAGCTTCTCCAGGCTCCACCGGGCCTGGTCGAGGCGCATCCCCCCGTAGGGCTTCGTCACGCCCGGCACCTCGGCCATCCTCTTGCTGAGGTACTGGTTGTTTATCATGCTCACCTCGGCGGCCTCCCTGAGCCCGTCGGCCCCCATCGCCGCCGCCCACGCGTAGGCGCGCACGACAACTTGGAGGTTCCCGAGGAAGTCGCGGACCCGCCCTATGCTCTTCGGCCTGTCGTAGTCGAGGTGATACCCCTCACCCCTCCTGACGATGACGGGGACGGGGAGGTACTCCCCCAGCTCATCCGTCACACCCACCGCCCCGGAGCCCGGGCCCGAGGAGCCGTGGGGGCTGCTGAACGTCTTGTGGAGGTTGAAGAAGCTCATGTCGAATCCCGCCTCCCTCGCCCTCGTCACCCCCATGACGGCGTTCAGGTTCGCCTGATCATAGGCGCAGAGGCCACCCGCCTCGTGCACTATCTTCGTCCACTCGTCTATCCGGCCGTTGAAGATGCCCGTGTCCTCGGGGTTAGTGACGAAGATGCCAGCGGTTCGCTTGGAGACCGCCGCCTTGAGCGCCTCGACGCTCGGGACCCCCGTCTCCTCGTCGGGGTAGAGGGTCACCACCTTGAAGCCCGCCGTCGCGGGGCAGGCGGCGTCGCAGGGGTGGCTGAAGATCGTGGTTATGATCTCGTCGCGCTGCCCCAGCTCCCCGTTCTGCTCGTGGTACTTCCGCATGATGGCGGCGTTGTTGAACGCGCCCGCCGAGCCCCCCGGGGGCTGGAAGGTGAAGGCGTCCATGCCGCTGATCTCGCGTAGGTAGACGTTGGCGAAGCGCCACGCCACCTCTAGGAGCCCCTGCATGGTCTCCTCCGGCTGGTCGGGGTGGACGCCCGCTATCATGGCGGCGAGCTCCTCGTTGACCTTGGGGCTGTACTTCATCGTGCACGTGCCGACGCCGAGGTCGATGCCCATCTCCATCCCGAGGGTCATCTGGCTGAGACGTAGCCAGTGGCGGAGTGCCTGGGGCTGGCTCAGCTCGGGGAGGCCGGGCCTCTCCCTCCTCCTCATCCTCTTCGGGACGAGCGACTCGGGGCTACCCACCCTCTTCCTCACGCCCTCCTCCACCTCGGGCAGGATGACGCCCCTCTCCCCGCTTCGGCCCAGCTCGTGGATGAGGGGCTCGCTCCAGACGGCTGCGTGGTACGGGCGGACCTTGACGCCGGTCATCTCAGGATCGCCTCCAACTCGCCGGCGAACCTGTCTACGTCCGCCTGGCTGTGCACCTCGGTCACGCAGGTCAGGGCCGACTGCCCCAGCTCGGGGAACTCCCCCGAGATGTCCTTGCCGCCGAAGATGCTCCTCCTCAGCAGCGCCTTGTTGACGCGCTTCCACGTCTTTCCGGTGCCGTCGATGTTCAGCGGGAACTCCTTGAAGAAGACGGGGAACCTCGCCTCGACGCCGTCGATCTCGGAGAGCCTCCCGGCCGCGTAGTGGCTCTTCTGGAGTATGGCCTCCCCGACCTCCCTCATCCCCTCCGGGCCGAGCAGGCTCATGTAGACGGCGGCGATTATGCCGTGGAGCGCCGTCGTCGTGCCGACCCAGTCCTTCGCCTTCTCGCGGGCCATGTAGCTGGTGCGCTCGTACTTCGCCTGGCCGAAGCCGTACTCCCCCTCCACGGCCGTGCCCGTGACGCTGATGAGGCGCAGCGGGTACTCGGCGACGTACCTCTCCTCGTCCCGGCTGGCGATGAAGCCGGCGAGCCCCCCACCGGCGCTCATGTGGACGCCGAGGGGCTGGACCTCGCCGCACACTATGTCCGCG
>JAUYEB010000115.1 GCA_030691555.1 Candidatus Bathyarchaeota archaeon | reverse complement strand
GACGAGTGTGTCCCTCCCGTGCCTGCTTGTCCGGAGGTAGACCTCGCTCATCCCGCTCAGCTCGCGCCGATGCTGCTGCGCGCGCCGCAGGCCTCGCACTGGAGGAACCAGAGGCGCTTCTCCTTCACGAGCTGGGTGTCGGGTCGGCCTCAGACCCGGCAGACGACGTACTTCTTCGAGTAGGTGACGATGAGGCCGCGGATCGAAGCGGCGTTGTGCTTGCCCTGGAAGAGGGCGCGGTTCCCGTCGAAGTTGGCTAGCGTCGCCATCTCGCCGGTGAGGAACTTGAGGAGGTGCTCGGGGTCGCGGCGGAGCTGCTCGGCGATCTCCTTGAAGTTGATGATGACGGTCTTCCGGCCCTGTAGGGCGATGTTTGCCCTCGGGACGGCGAACCTGTCCACGTAGTTCGTCTGCTCGGGCAGCTCCTTGTAGGCCCTGTCGAGCATCGCCTTGTAGTCCTCCAACTCGATTCACATCCTGTTTGCCGCGCCGGGATATATCACATGCGTGGCGCTTTCAAGAAGGAGGTGCGCGGGGTCTTAAAAAGGGTTCCCGGGGGCTAGGGTCGGCGTATGGCGCCGTAGTAGACTATTATGAAGCCGATGAGGCCCGCGATGATCCCGCCTATTATGAGGCCCCAGCCGATCCAGTTGAGGATGGTTACTCGGGCCCCAAGCTGCATGTCGACGGCGACGGCGTTCGACCCGTCGGCGTTCATGACGACTATCCAGTAGTCCCCGCTGGCGGGGGTCCACGTCATCGTCTGTGTCCCTGTCCCCGAGGCCTGCTCTATCCAGAACGACTGCGCCGTCGGCGGGGAGGAGGGCGCGCCGCCGCTTATCGTCTGGTACGTGGGAATCCCTTCGTCGCTGGTCCAGGGGTCGTACCTCCACGAGTACTGTAAGAGTTTGTCGACGTTCACCCCGTTGAGGTAGTTCTGCACGTCGGTCTGCCGCCCCACGCCTATGAAGATGGGTTTCCCGTTGTTCGAGGCCCCCGTGAGCTTCAGGGTTACTATGTCCTGCATCCTGGGGTTCATCCATTCGTTGCCCATGTTGATGTTTATGTTGCTCTGGACGATGGCGTAGCTGCCCACTGTGAACGGCGCGGGGCTAGTCACCATGAAGCCCTGGCTGTCGGTGATGGCGTTCTGGCTCCAGATGAGAACACCGCCGCCCGCGACGAGGCCGAAGGCCACCAGCAGTATGAATCCGCCGATTATCAGGGCGAATACCCTCCCAATGTGCCATTCGGGGGAGGCCCTGCGATATACTACCCCCGTCGCCTGTATCTCTGTGCCACACTTGGGGCAGAACTTTGTATCCTCGCCTATCTCGGCTCCACACTTCGGACAGTAGGACATCGATTCTCCACCACCCTTCGTAATTAAAACCAAGCTCTTAAACGAATCTGGTCGCCGGGTTCGTTCCCCGGCTTGGGGAAGATGACGGTGTAAATTATGCGAATTTAGTTACATAGACCCGGAAAAATCGTATTCGCCTGCGTAGGTTGATAAGCGGCGGAAGCCGAACCCTGTTTTGACGACCGTTTGACACCAGCTTTAGGAGGAGCCCTGAGGGTCTTCGGGGGCCTCGGCAGGGAGGTGGCCGACCAGGGTGGCAGGGCGTCGGCTCGGTTCTATCTCAAGAGCGTCGTCTTCCCCGTGATAGACGGGATCGCCCAGAAGGAGAAGCTCACCCTCGACGAGCAGGTAACCAACATGATCAGGAGGGGGGAGACCCTTCGGTCCTACGCGCAGCGGCCCGAGTTCAGCAAACGGGTGGAGGAAACCCTCGGCAGCCCCACAGCGTGCTTCCTCCTCGGCAAGTTCCGCCCCCACCTGAGCAAGCCGGAGCACGAGATCAGGGCCTCCGTGCCATGGTGGATAGAGAGGATCGGCGAAACGAGGCCCGAGGTCTGCAGGGTCATCAGGGGCCAACCCGGCGGCGAGAGGTGGCTCGGGGACATGTTCGTCGACATGATCCAGATTTGCAGGGAGTACGCCGGCTAGCCGCCGCACCCGAACCGTTTTATCCCCCGTATCCCAATTCACCTAAACGTGTCCGACAAGTTCGAGTGCGAGGTAATGAGCTGGGACCTCTTCCACGACCTCTCCAAGAAGACCGCCGACAAGATCATCGCCTCGGGGTTCAAGCCCGACTTCATCGTCGGCCTCGCCCGCGGGGGCTGGGTGCTGAGCAGGGTCCTGTGCGACTTCCTCGGGGTGAAGGACCTGGTCAGCCTCAAGGTCGAGCACTGGGGGGTCACGGCGACCCCCGACGGGTCCGCCCAGATAAAGTACCCCTTCAGGATCAGCCTCAGGGGGAGGAGGGTGCTCGTCGTCGACGACATCACCGACACGGGGGAGAGCATGAGGGTCGCGACGGAGTACGTGAAGACCATGAACCCGCTCCAGGTGAAGACGGCGACGCTGCGCCGCATCGACGGGAGCAAGTTCACCCCCGACTACTTCGGAGACGAGATCCCGTGGCGGTGGGTGATCTTCCCCTGGAACTACGTGGAGGACATGTGCAACATCGTGCCGAAGGCCTCCGCAGACGGCGCCCCCCCGGATGAGGTGAAGCGGCGCCTGAAGGAGAACAACGGGCTCGAACTCAGCTCGGCGGAGATCGAGCGGGTTCTAAGAGAGGTAAAGCGCAGGAAGTGAGCCTACTCCTCCTCGTCTTCTTCGTCCTCGTCTACCTCGACTTCCTCGCCGGCCTCGGCAGCCTTCGCAGTGGCCTTCGCGGCGGCCTTCTCCTCGTCGGTCTTGGGGCGGTATATCCTCACCCCCTCGGCGTTGCGCTTGGCCGTGATCTCCCCCGCCTCGAAGAGGCTCCGCAGGAGGCGGAAGACACGCTTCTCCTTTAGCTCCATCGCCGCCGCGAGCTCGGTTAGGCTATGCGGCTTCACCTGTAGCTGTTTCAACGCGTCTTTCTTTAGCTTGGCTGTCGACATCGCTGTAGCCTAATGGGGGGTCTGCATTAAAGAATTTGACGCCGCGGGGGCATGGGTTAAATAGAGACTCAAATCCAGCTAAGATATTCACCGGTGTTGGATTTGAAGCGCAGCGATGTCAGCACGGTCGCCGTGACGACGAGCCACGGCGTGATGCACGCGTACCTCGTTATCTTGCCCGCCCTGATGCCCCTGATGGTGCTGGAGTTTATGAACGACTTCCAGGGGAGCACGGCGGTCGCCCTCGCCTTCCTCGCCGGCCTCGCTAGCCTCGCCAACGCCCTCTACGGCTGGGGGTCCTTCCCCGTCGGGTTCCTGGCGGACGTGCTCTCAAGGAAGAGGCTCATCATGCTCAGCATGGTGGTCTGCGGGCTCTCTTCGATGATCGTCGGGTTCTCGGGCAACATCTACCTGACCGGCGCGGGGATGGTGCTCCTCGGCATAGGCGCGAGCCTCTACCATCCACCCGGTTACGCCCACATGGCGCTCCTCAGCGTCGAGATGAGGGGGCGCTTCATGGGGATTCAGGGGCTCGGCGGAGACATGGGCATGGCCGTGGCCTACATCACCTCCGCCGCGCTGGGCGTGGCGCTTGGCTGGAGGTACACTTTCGTCCTCTGGGGCGTCGTCGGCCTCCTGATGGCGGCCGGCGACCTCCTACTCGTGGACGATGTGCCTGTCGACCCCGAGGACAGGTCGAAGCCCAGGGAGGGCTACGTCGCGACAGTTAAGAGGATGTTCACGACCGACCAGCGCACAAACCTCATCCTCGTCCTCCTCGTCGTTATGCTCAGCGGCGGACTCTGGACGGGTGTCAGCCAGTGGATACTCACGTACATAAACCAGACGAAGGGGGTGAGCCTCATAATCGCGGGCGGCCTCAGCACGATACAGTACACGGTCGGCGCCTTCGCCCAGATAACCGGCGGCGAGCTGAGCGACAGGATAGGCCGGAAGAGGATACTGGTGGTTGGCTTCGCGGCATTCGCCGTGTCACTCGTCGCGATGGTGTTGGCGCCGGGCAACATCGCGGTGCTGCTGGTCCTTGTGGCCGCGCTGGGCTTCACGTTCTACGTCACGCAGGCGCCCATCACGGCGCTCCTCGCCGACATTACGCCGAAGAACACCGTCGGCGTCACCTACGGCATCAACTTCACGGTCAAGTACGGCTTCGGAGCCATCCTGCCATTCGCCGCCGCCTGGCTCTCATCCAACTACGGCCTCGACTACGTCTTCTACTTCTTCGCGGCCCTGAGCGCGGCGGCCCTGCTCATCATCCTCCCCGTGAAGGAGAGGATCAAGAAACGGCAGGCGAAGAAGTAGGTTAAAACCTCGCGCCAATCTCCGCTACCTGCTTGTAGAACCGGGTCTTCTCCAGCCTCTCCGGGTCGCCGATGGCGGCCTCGACGGAGGCGTCGAAGTCTATGACCCCGAGGAGTCTTGCACCCGTCTTCGCCGTCTCGGCCTCGATGTAGCCGGTGCGGCTCATCGCCATGTTCTCGACGACGCCGAGGATCGGTATCCTCTG
>JAUYEB010000023.1 GCA_030691555.1 Candidatus Bathyarchaeota archaeon | reverse complement strand
CACCGACCTCAGCCACGCCGTGCCCGGTATGCACGCGATGGTGGGCTTCACGAAGGCGGAGATCACGGGTCACAGCAGGGAACTCTGCGCAGCCACACTGACCGAGGAGGGGCACAGGGGGATAGAGATAGGCGCCAAGGTCCTCGCCCTGGCCGGGGTCGAGGTCCTGACGGACGCCAAGCTCCGCGCCGAGATCAAGGAAGCCTTCGACAAGGCGGAGAAGTGAGCCCCGGCCCAACCCTATTTACCGCGGGGCCGATCCCTTACCCGTGGCGCTCCTGAGGGGCTTCTTCTACGCGACCATGGTCGCGCTCTCGGCGTTCGTCGCCTTGCCGTACGCCGTGCTCTACTTGACTGCCGCCCTACCGGGCCTCGAATTGGGGGGATGGAGATACGTGGGCCTCCTCGCGTTCACGCCGGGGCTGGTCCTCTTCTACCTGCCCGTCCTCGAGTTCGGGACGAAGGGGCGTGGGACCCCGGCTCCCTTCGACGCCCCCACCCACCTCGTCGTGGACGGGGTCTTCGGCTGGACGAGGAACCCGATGTACCTGGGCGCCTTCATGGTGTTCCTCGGGGAGGGGCTCCTACTGGCGTCGCTCCCATTACTCATCGTCTCCGCCGCGGCGTGGGTGCTCTTCCACGTCTACGTCGTGATCCGCGAGGAGCCCAAGCTTAGGGAGAAGTTCGGCGCGGAATACACCGACTACGTCGAGTCTGTGCCACGTTGGCTCCCGAGGCCCCACCGAAGGCGACGACCACAGGGCGACTAGACGCGGCAGTCAGCTACCCAGCCTCTTCTCCAAGACCCTTGCCACCCTCGTCCCGAGGTAGCCGGTTAGGAGCGCCCCCGAGGCGAAGGACAGGGTCCACATGAAGGCGACAACCTGCCACGGAAGCCCTTGGAAGACGAGGAGGCGAAGCACGAGGACGTTGCTCGACGCCGACAGCCCCCCAGCCACGTAGGCCCGTAACCCGGCACCCCTGCCGAGGATGAGCAGGGACGCCTCCGCGACGAGCCCCTCGGCGATGGCTATGGGGAGGATGAGGGAGCCGTGGAAGCTGAAGAGGGTCAGCTCTACGAGCCCCTTCAGCGCCCCCGTCGCCGCCGCGGCGCCCCGCCGCCTGACGAGTAGTCCCGCGAGGACGATCCACAGCACGTGGACGCCGCTGAGAAGCTGCCCGGTCCCGAAGGGCAGGAGGGGGACTGCCCCGAGCAGGTTGCCCGCGTACCCCACCGGGACGCTCACGACGCCGCCGAGGGCCGCGAGTATAGCTATGAGCGCCACGTCCCTCGTCGTGAACAACAGGCAGCCACCGTATACCCTCCAACTCCCACCTCGGGGAGATAAATCAAACCCCCACGCGGTCTCTGACGAGCCCCCAAACCCTAAATACGCTCCGGCTCAACCTACTTGAACCGGTGACTATTATGAAGAACGAGTTCAAGCGCCTTATGAAGGCCGGGAAGCAGGGCTTCGGCACCTGGATCACGGTCGAGAGCCCCATGTGCGCCGAGATGATGAGCAGCATGGGATTCGACTACTTCGTGCTCGACAACGAGCACAGCCCCCTCGACATGCTCCACATCCAGACGCTCATGCAGGCCTTCCGCCCCGACTCGAAGACGAGCCCCATAGTCCGCCCCTGGTGGAACGACATGGTGGCCATAAAGCGCGCCCTCGACATAGGTGCGCAGGGTCTACTCATCCCCTGGATCAACACGGCCGAGCAGGCGAAGGCCGCCGTCAGTTACAGCCGCTATGGCCCCAAGGGTCTACGCGGGTGTGGCCCCCGCCGCGCCGCGATGTTCGACCCCGACTACCTGAAGACCGCCGACGACGAGATATTCATCGCCGTCCAGATCGAGACTAAGGAGGCGGTGAAGAACATCGACGCCATCTGCTCGGTTGAGGGCGTGGACTGTGCCTACATAGGCCCCGGCGACCTGAGCGCGAGCCTCGGCCACATAGGCGACTTCACCAAGCAGGATGAGCAGGACGCCATCGACAAGGTGTTCGACGCCTGCAAGGCGCACGGCATCGCCTCCGGCATCCACGAGGGAAGTGGCAAGCCCCTCGCCGATCGCATAAAGAAGGGCTACAACATGGTGACCCTCGGTAACGACCTCGTCTACATGAAGATGGGCGTCCAGGGCCAGTTCAAGGAACTGGGGATAAAGAAGAAGTAAGCCCCAACCCTTTTTACTAAATCTCCCGTTGCCGGGAGCCCCGGCGTCGAGTGGTAATAGGCGCCGGTGACCCCCAGGCGCCTGCTTAGCAGCGTCGGCTCCGGGAAGGAACAGTATTTACTCAATATATTTTTTAGCTAGGTCGGCGCCCCGCCGTGTGGTAGCGAATGGTCGGCACAGTAGCAGTCATCGGGGCGGGCGTCATCGGGGGCGCCATAGTCAAGTGCCTACAGGAGTCCGAGGAGGTCGGCAAGGTCATCGCGACGCGCCGCAGCCTCGAGGCGCTTAAGGGGCTGAAGGAGATTGGCGCCGAGGTCACCACGGACAACAGGGCCGCGGCTAAGAAGGCGGACATCGTCTTCCTCTGCGTCAAGCCCGGCGACGTCGCCCCCGTCCTCAAGGGGATCGAGAAGGAGGTCGAGGGGAAGCTCGTCATCAGCACCGCCGCCATCATCCCCCTCGAGTACTACAGCGACGCCGTCCCCGGGGCGAGGTACGTCCGCAGCATGCCCAACATCGCCGCACTCGCCAAGGCGAGCTTCACCGCCTACGCCTGCGACCCAAAGGTCACCGCGGGGGACAAGGCGACGGTGAAGGCCCTGCTCGACACCATGGGGACGAGCACGGAGGTGGAGGAGAAGTACATGGACGCCGTCACCGGCCTCACGGGCAGCGGCCCCGCCTTCGTCGCCATAGTCATCGACGCCCTGATGTTCGCCGGCCTAAAGGTCGGCCTCCCCCGTGAGCTTAGCCTACGCGGCGCGGCCCAGTCCGTCCTCGGCGCGGCGAAGCTGGTACTCGACGGCACGATGAAGCCGACGGAGATAGCGGAGATGGTCACCACCCCCGGCGGCACCACCATCGACGGCATCTACGAGATAGAGGACGGCAAGCTCCGCACCGCCCTGATGAACGCGGTCGAGGCGGCGACGAAGAAGAGCGCCAACATG
>JAUYEB010000020.1 GCA_030691555.1 Candidatus Bathyarchaeota archaeon | reverse complement strand
GCTCGCGTCTATGGCGTGGACCCCGTTCTGGGAGAGGACGTCTATGATCATCGTGAGCACCCCCTCGACGCCGTCCATCGCGGGGGGCATCCTGAGGTGGAGCTCGGCGAACCCGCCGCTCACTTCGACGCCGTGGTCCCTCAGACCCTCGGAGACCCTCTCCGCGTCGAGAGAGTTCGTGAACAGCCTTATCCCCGACTGGGTCTGGTGCAGGCTCAACATGTAGCTGTCGAAGACCCCCAGTTTCATTATCCTCTCCACGATCTCCGTGTGCCTCACGGGCGGAGCCCTGATAAGCACCTCGGATATGCCGGTCACGAGGTTCATCCTGCTCCCGGCGAGGGGGCTCCTCGGCTCCTCCGGCTCCATGAGCTGGTTGCTGAGCCTCATGATAGCCGTGACTATAGTGTTGGCGTCTACCTCGTTGCCGAAGGCGCTCTGCACCTCCCCCTGGATGTAGCGGGCCAGAGCGCTGTAATTCACGACCCTCATCCTAAGCCCACGGTAGAGGTACGGGTTGCGGGTCACTATGACCCGAACGACGTCCTGGACGCTGGAGTGCCCCGACACGTGTCTGTCACGCCTAGCTGGCGATTTAACCCTTATGACACCCACTTTAAAACATTACCATATGTCTGATATATGACAAATTGACACAATATTTATTAGGGAGCCATACACACCCCTGGGCAGTGAAAAACATGACGTGGAGAAGGATGAGGGGACCATTCGGGAGGATCTGGGAGGAGATGACCTGGGACTTCCGCGAGATCGACTCAGCCATAGACCCGATGTGGGGCGAGATGCAGAAGGACCCGAACGCCCGCACCTGGTACTATGGATACCAGGTCAGCGTCGGCCCGGACGGGAAGCCCAACGTGAAGGAGTTCGGCAACGTCCACCCGAAGGCGGGGCAGCTGGAGCTCGGCGTCCGCGAGCCCCTCGTTGATGTCTCGGTAGACGAGAAGGAGGGAACGGTGAAGATAGTAGCCGAGATGCCGGGGGCAGACAAGGACAGCATAAAGGTCAACGCCACCGAGGAGCACGTGACGATAACCGCCAACAACTCGGGTAAGCCATACAGCTCCGAGATACCGCTCAGCGCCACAGTCGACCCCAACTCGGCAGACGCCAGCTACACCAACGGGATTCTACAGGTCATCTTCAAGAAGAAGGGCCCCGAGCCGCCGAAGGGCGTCAACGTCCAGGTAAAGTAACCTGTTTTTACACATTTTCCGAGGATGATTGAGCATGGAGAACATCACACTCAGAGTAGTCGAGGCGCCGCAGAACGTCGCGGGTCGAGGGATAGCCGTCGTCGACCCCGAGCTGGTCAGCAGGCTCGACTGGCGAGCCGGCGAGGTCATAGAGATCACGGGCAAGAGGAAGGCGTACGCCCTCATCTGGCCGGGCCAGATGAACGACTACGGGAAGGGCATAATCAGGATAGACGGCAACCTGCGCAACGACGCTGGCGTCGGCCTAGACGACCGCGTCGCTGTGCGCCGCGTCGAGGCGAAGCCGGCCGAGAGGCTCACCCTCTACCCTACCGAGCCACTTAGGATCGAGGGTGGGGAAGGGTACCTCGCCCAGCTGCTTGGGGGGCGGGTCGTGTCGAAGGGCAGCGTCATCCCCCTCAACATCATGGGGCGGCGCGTAGACCTCATCGTCGCATCGGCGCAGCCCCAGGCCGACGCCGTGATAATCGACGGGGACACCGAGATCGAGTTCACCGACAAGGCCCCCAAGACGCGGGGAAGCGTCCCCAAGATCAGCTACGAGGACATAGGCGGCCTGAACAGGGAGATAGCCAAGGTCAGGGAGATGATAGAGCTCCCCCTGAAGCACCCGGAGATATTCGAGCGCCTCGGCGTGGAGGCCCCGAAGGGCGTGCTCCTCCACGGCCCGCCGGGCACGGGCAAGACCCTGCTCGCCAAGGCGGTCGCCAACGAGACCCAGGCCAACTTCTACAGCATCGGCGGACCCGAGATAATGAGCAAGTTCTACGGCGAGTCCGAGGAGAGGCTACGCGAGGTCTTCAAGGAGGCCCAGGAGAACGCGCCCAGCATCATCTTCATCGACGAGATCGACAGCATCGCACCGAAGAGGGAGGAGGTCAGCGGCGAGGTCGAGAAGCGCGTCGTCTCCCAGCTACTCACCATCATGGACGGGCTTGAGGGGCGCGGTAAGGTCGTCGTCATCGGGGCTACGAACCGCCCCAACGCCCTCGACCCTGCTCTACGCCGCCCCGGGAGATTCGACAGGGAGATAGAGATAGGCCTCCCCGACCGCAACGGGCGCCTGCAGATACTGCAGATACACACGCGCGGCATGCCGCTGACCAAGGACGTGAAGCTCGACGGGATCGCCGACCGAACACACGGCTTCGTCGGTGCTGATCTCGAAGCCGTCAGCAAGGAGGCGGCCATGAGCAGCCTCCGACGCATACTACCCGAGATCGACCTCAGCCAGGCGAGCATCCCAGCCGAGCTACTCAACAAGATAACCGTCACCATGCGGGACTTCGAGGACGCCCTACGCGAGGTCCACCCCAGCACCCTACGCGAGGTACTCGTCGAGAGCCCCAACGTCCACTGGGACGACGTGGGCGGCCTCCAGGAGGCGAAGCAGGAGCTGGTGGAGGCCGTCGAGTGGCCACTGAAGTTCAGGGAGCTCTTCGATCACGCCGCGGCGAAGCCTCCGAAGGGGATACTCCTCTACGGCCCAGCCGGCACGGGCAAGACCCTCATCGCGAAGGCCGTCGCCACGGAGAGCGGCGTCAACTTCATCAGCATAAAGGGCCCCGAGCTCCTCAGCAAGTGGGTCGGCGAGTCGGAGAAG
>JAUYEB010000019.1 GCA_030691555.1 Candidatus Bathyarchaeota archaeon | reverse complement strand
CACCGACCTCAGCCACGCCGTGCCCGGTATGCACGCGATGGTGGGCTTCACGAAGGCGGAGATCACGGGTCACAGCAGGGAACTCTGCGCAGCCACACTGACCGAGGAGGGGCACAGGGGGATAGAGATAGGCGCCAAGGTGCTGGCCCTCGCCGGCGTCGAGGTCCTGACGGACGCCAAGCTCCGCGCCGAGATCAAGGACGCCTTCGACGAGGCGGAGAAGTGACCCCGGGGCCCAGCCCCCAAACCCTAAATACGCTCCGGCTCAACCTACTTGAACCGGTGACTATTATGAAGAACGAGTTCAAGCGCCTTATGAAGGCCGGGAAGCAGGGATTCGGCACCTGGATCACGGTAGAGAGCCCCATGTGCTCCGAGATGATGAGCAGCATGGGATTCGACTACTTCGTGCTCGACAACGAGCACAGCCCCCTCGACATGCTCCACATCCAGACGCTCATGCAGGCCTTCCGCCCCGACTCGAAGACGAGCCCCATCGTCCGCCCCTGGTGGAACGACATGGTGGCCATCAAGCGCGCGCTGGACATCGGCGCGCAGGGTCTGCTCATCCCCTGGATTAACACAGCCGAGCAGGCGAAGGCGGCGGTCAGCTACACGCGCTACGGCCCCAAGGGGCTGCGCGGCTGCGGCCCACGCCGCGCGGCGATGTTCGACCCGGACTACCTCAAGACGGCGGACGACGAGATATTCGTCGCGGTCCAGATCGAGACTAAGGAGGCGGTGAAGAACATCGACGCCATCTGCAGCGTAGAGGGCGTCGACTGCGCGTACATCGGCCCAGCCGACCTCTCCGCCAGCCTCGGCCACATCGGGGACTTCACGAAGCAGGACGAGCAGGACGCCATCAACAAGGTGTTCGACGCCTGCAAGGCACACGGCGTCGCCGCGGGCATCCACGAGGGATGCGGCAAGCCCCTCAAGGAGCGCATAGAGAAGGGCTACAACATGGTGACGTGCGGCAACGACCTCGTCTACATGAAGTTGGGCGTCCAGAACCAGTTCAAGGAACTGGGGATAAAGAAGTAGCGCCCGCCCTTTTTTACTCGAACTCCACCGTCGCCGGGGGCTTCGGCGTGACGTCGTAGTAGACGGCGGAGACCCTCGGGCACTTCTCGAGTATCTTCTCCGAGGCCTCCTCCAGCGTCCTCCAGGGGACGCTGACGACCTCGGCGGTTAGGAAGTCCCTCGTCTTTATGGCGCGTAGGGTGACCCTGTAGCCCCTCCCCTCGCGTGCCCCGAGTTTGACCAGCACTCTTGTGACGTCGGGGTGATCCCCCTGGAGCATCTCCCTCGCCCTCTGGAGCTTGCCATGTGCCGGCTTCGCCCCGGCCAGGTCGAGCAGTACGACGTCGCCGTACGTCCTCTTCCCGTCCACGACCCCTGTCGCCTTCTCGGAGAGGACGTCGGCCTCCACTGGGGAGATGCCAAGGTCCTCCGAGACCTCGGCGGAGATGACCTCGTCCCTTCGGGTGGGGGCTGAGCCGAATATGGCGGCGAAGAACTGGCTCGGCTTCAGGGGCGCCAGGTACTCCTCCGCTATGACTGTGGCCTTCTTTTCCTCGTCGAGCTTCTCGGGGGTTATCTCGCCGACGACGCGGACGCTGAGGCCGGGGCCGGGGAACGGCTGGCGCTCGCTGAGCTCCTCGGGCATGCCGATAATCCTCGCGACCTCCCGGACCTGCCACTTGTAGAGCGCGACGAGGGGCTCCACGACCCTGAAGCCGTACTTCTCGACGGGGTTGATGCCGATCTGCTCAAGGATGTTGTGCTGTGTCTTCACCCCCGCGGCTGTCTCCTCGATGTCCGCCCTAATCGTCCCCTGTACGAGGTGCATGCACTTCTCGCGCTTCGCGGCGTCGCTCAGGGCCTTGTAGAAGGTGTCGCGGAATGCCTTGCGCTTCTCCTCGGCGTCCTTCAGCCCCTTGAGGGCGGCCATGAACCTGTCACGCTCGTCGAGCACCTTCACGGGGAGGCCGAGCGGTGGCGAGGAGAGGAGCTGCTCCACCCTCTCGGGCTCGCCGAGGCGCATGAAGTTGTCGTCTATGAAGACGCAGGAGAGGTTGCCCCCTATCGCACGGTGGGTGATGGCGGCGGAGACGGTGCTGTCTACCCCGCCAGAGACGGCGATGAGGGCCTTCTCCTTCCCCAAGGCCTCCCTCGTCGCGACAATCTGCTTATCCAGGAACGTCTTAGCGTCGAATCCAGACATGATTCTAGACGGATTCGTCGAGGATAAAAGACTAAGCGCCAGGGGTTTGTTCTTGGTTGCTTGGTATTTATTCAATATATTTTTTAGCTAGGTCGGCGCTCCGCCGTGTGGTAGTAAATGGTCGGCACAGTAGCTGTCATAGGGGCTGGCGTCATCGGGGGCGCCATCGTCAAGTGCCTCCAAGAGTCCGACGAGGTCGGAAAGGTCATCGCGACGCGCCGCAGCCTCGAGGCGCTGAAGGCGTTGAAGGAGCTGGGCGCCGAGGTCACCACCGACAACAGGGCGGCGGCCAAGAAGGCGGAGATCATCTTCCTCTGCGTCAAGCCGACCGACGTCGCCCCCGTCCTGAAGGGGATAGAGGCGGAGGTCGAGGGGAAGCTCGTGATCAGCACCGCCGCCATAATCCCCCTCGAGTACTACAGTGACGCCGTACTCGGTGCGAGGTATGTCCGCAGCATGCCGAACATCGCCGCCCTCGCCAAGGCGAGCTTCACCGCCTACGCCTGCGACCCCAGCATCACAGCCGAGGACAAGACGACGGTAAAGACACTACTCGACACAATGGGCACGAGTATCGAGGTGGAGGAAAAATACATGGACGCCATCACCGGCCTCACGGGTAGCGGCCCCGCCTTCGTCGCCATCGTCATCGACGCCCTGATGTTCGCCGGCCTCAAGGTCGGGCTCCCCCGGGAGCTGAGCCTACGCGGTGCCGCCCAGTCCGTACTCGGTGCCGCCAAGCTCGTCCTCGACGGCACCATGAAGCCGACGGAGATAGCGGAGATGGTCACCACCCCCGGCGGCACCACCATCGACGGCATCTACGAGATAGAGGACGGCAAGCTCCGCACCGCCCTGATGAACGCGGTCGAGGCGGCGACGAAGAAGAGCGCCAACATG
>JAUYEB010000317.1 GCA_030691555.1 Candidatus Bathyarchaeota archaeon | reverse complement strand
CGTTTCTCGACCTCCTTGCTTACCTCGCCGAGGCCGAAGTCGATGAATACGACGCGGTCCCCGGTCTTGATCATGTTGCTTGTCGTGAGGTCGCCGTGGATTAGGCCGGCGCGGTGGAGCCTCCCGGACTCCTCGCCGATGAGGCGGAAGAGAGCGCGGTTCTCCCCGAGGCTCAGCTTGGGCACCGCGTCCCTGACCTTGGTGCCCTCGATGAACTCCATGACGATCGTTGCGCCTTCGGGGTCGAGCTGGTAGATGAGGGGCGTGGATACGCCGGCCTCCTTGGCGCGGTGGATTATGTCGGCCTCGTGGAGCGTCCTGTAGCGGCGTATGTCCCTGTCTATCTGTGGGTGACGGTACTTCTTGGCGCCGCGGCGCTTGAGTAGGGCCTTCCTGCCGTTCCAGTCGGGGTCGAGGAGGAGGTCCGCCTCCGCGCCCTTCGCGATGAGGGTCAGCGCCATGGTATCTCCACCTCGTCCAGCCTCCACCTCGGGTCGACGTAGCTGGTCTCTATGGGGGTCCTGACGCCGTGGGTGTAGGCGAGTATGCCGGTCCACGCGATCATGGCGCCGTTGTCGGTGGCGAGGCTTATGGGGACGTAGTAGGGCTGGGCGCCCTGCTCCTCCGCGATCTCCTTTATGACGCCGCGGAGCCTCTTGTTGGCGCCGACGCCGCCGGTGAGCAGCAGCTCGGGCTTCCGGGTGTGGGCGAGTGCCCTCTCCGTCACCTCCCCAAGCATGGCGTAGCCCGTCTCCTGCAGGCTGTAGCAGAGATCGGGGATGCTGTGCTTGCCGGACTTGAACTCGTTGCTGACGGCGGTGAGCAGGCCGCTGAAGCTCATGTCCATCCCCTTGACGGCGTATGGGAGGGGGATCAGCTTCGAGCCCTGTAGGGCGTACTTCTCAATGGCTGGGCCGCCGGGATATTCGAGCCCCGCTAAGCGGGCGAAGGTGTCTAGGCAGTTGCCTATGGCGATGTCGAGGGTCTCGCCGAAGACGCGGTAGCGCCCCGACTCGAAGCCGGAGACTATCGTGTTGCCGCCGCTTACGTAGAGGGTGAGGGGGTCCTTCGCCCCGGTGGCGAGGCGCCCGACCTCGATGTGGCTTATGCAGTGGTTTACGCCGACGAGTGGGACCTTGAGGTAGCTGGCGAGGGCGCGAGCCCCCGTAGCGCCGGTGCGGAGGCAGGGGCCGAGGCCGGGTCCCTGCGCGAACGAGACGAAATCGATGTCCTTCGCCGTGATCTTTGCCTTAGTGAGCGCAGCGGTGATGACCGCCCCGATGTTCTCGGAGTGGTGCCTCGCCGCCTCGCGTGGGTGGATGCCGCCAAGGTCCGGTACGTGGACCTTCACCTCGTTGGCCAGAATCTTGCCATCGCTGGAGGCTATACCCACTCCCAGGTTGTCCGCAGTGGACTCTATGCCAAGGCAGATGAGTGGGTCTATCCCGGCCACCTTCAACAGCAACGCGGGGGGAACCGATAAAAACCTTTAGAAAACCGGGATTCTATCTCTCGCGGCGCCTCGAACTCTTCGAGCACAGCTGGGCCAGTGGCGGCAGGATGAGAGGCGAATTAGCCACCCTCGGGCTTGGCGACGCCGCCCGTGTGCCTCTTGACCAGATCCTCGATCTCACGCTGCATCCCCGGGTTGGCCTCGATTATCTCGTTGAGCTTCTCGACGCTGCTCCTCCACCTCCGCGAGGACTCCTCATCCCAGGCCCACGTGAAGTCAAACAGCTCCAAGAGGGAGTGGACCGAGCCCTTAAGCGAGTCGCAGGCGGAGTCGACGTTAGCGGATATGTCCCTGTCCTGGATCAGCATCTCCAGGATGGGGAAGTAGACGACCCTCGCGTCCCCCTGCAGGCGCACCTCGACTCCGCCGTCGAGGCGGTTGATCCTGTCACGCGGGACGCCGAGGCTGGAGAGGAACTCGACGGCGTTCCCCATCGCCACCTCCATCACGTCCGCCGGTAGGTACGTGAAGAACTCCCGGTAGACCAACGTGCACAGCCCCGAGGCGTCCCGGTCGAGGGAGACCTCGAGCCTGTCGGGGACGAAGCCGACGCCCTTACCGACCCCGTACCGCTTGAAGACCTCGTTTATCTCCCTGAAGATCGCGCCAGCATCGACCTGACCAGTCAAAATGCTAACCTAAGCAGTCTAGCGCCGCAGACGCGATATAAAGGAGACCCCGCTCACTTCGGGAGGGCGATCGTCGCCTTCCTGAAGTACTTGAGGACGTTCATCCCCGACTCGGTTATCTGATACCTCTTAACGTCCCTGTCCCTCCCCGCGGACTCCTCGTTCTCCAAGATAAGCCCCTGGTTGATGAGGTTGTTAAGGACGTTCTGGAAGACCTTCCACGAGAGGTTGGCGCTGTACATGATCCTCGTGGGCTTGGCTTCGCCCTTCATAACGATCTCGAGGACCTCTATGTATATCTCGACCTTACCTCTACGGGGCATATTGAAGACATGCTTAGGGTGGCGCAGACATAAGGTTTTCCTAACTCGTCTCCGATGTCCGTCCCCGCCATCGACTTGAAGATCTGTATGTCTGCTCCTGAATCGTTTTAAAAGCAGGCGCAGGTCGCCGGATGGGGAGCAGAGGGGGCTGGACGAGGCAGGGGACACGACGTGTCTCCCGACCGCGACCGGCCGACGCGGCTGCCTGGCCCCGAGCCGCCGTGACGCGGGGAGACCCTCGAACACGGCGCCCGGGACCACCCGCAGCAAGGCATTGGTTGAGCCAAGGGGGGCGGCGGGACCTGCAACCCGCCGCTGTGCGCCCCGGGCGCTCAACCAGGGGCGAGGCCCGCCGCGGAGGACGCCCCCACTCCCTTTTCTCGATTTCAACGGAAAAATTGAGAAAAGCGGCGGGAGGCCCCGAAATATATATAAATCTTATGAACCTAGGAACCACAACGGCTTTTATTCCCCACGGCTTGAAGGGATCAGGTCTCAGTAATGAGTTTAAAGGAGAAGATCGACGTCCTAGACTTCCTCATAAGCATCCTCAAGGAGCACGAGGAGAGTCTCTACGAGATCACTCAGAGGCTGGAGAAGCTCTCTGAGAGGCTCGAGTCGGGGGAGATGAAGCCGGAGGACAAGCGGCTCATCGAGGAGACGAAGAAGGAGGTGGAGGAGGCGACATCCGGGAAGTCGAGCATACTCATCGTGGACGACGACGAGTTCCTCACTGAGACCTTCAAGGTTATCCTTGAGACCGTCGGCTACCAGGTCGAGGTCGCGGCCACCGGGATGCAGGCCATCCACAAGACCAAGAACAAGACATACGATCTGGTCATCCTCGACATAAAGCTCCCCGACATAAACGGGGACGAGGTCGCCCGCATCATGAAGAAGCAGGGGAAGAAGACGAAGGTGGTCATGATAACGGGCTACGAGAAGCTGGCGGAGGGGCTCAAGGACGAGCCCGTCGACGTCAAGGAGGTGCTGATGAAGCCGGTCAGCCCGAACAACCTCCTCACGGTGACGAAGAAGGTTCTCGAGGATAACAAGTAACCAGGTTTCTATTCGGCGCTGGGGTTAAAGCCTCCGCGCGCCGCTCTCTTGTCGAGTTGAGCGATAGATCATCCGTCGCCAGGGAGGCGGCGAGGCTTCTGTACAGCGGGGCCGCGGAGGAGTACATACAGGCGAAGGAGATGGCGGCCGCGAGCCTCGGCGCCAAGTCCACCCCCAGCAACTACGAGGTAGCCATTGAACTCGATCGGCTCGCCGACGAGGCGGAGGGGGGGGTGAGGCAGAGGAGGCTGACAGAGATGAGGGGGAAGGCGCTGGCGCTGATGAGGGACTTGAAGGGGTTCAGCCCGCGCCTCATCGGCAGCGTCTGGAGGGGGACCGCGAGGAGGGGGAGCGACATAGACTTGGTGGTCCTCGCCCGCAGCCCCTCGGATTTAGAGGCCCCCCTAGCCGACTACGAGATCAGGGAGAGGGGGGAGGTAAACTTCAAGGGAGGCGTCCACGCCTACCACCTCAAGATCGACCTCGGCGGGGACGAGGCCGAGGTGGTGGTCAGGGACCCGGCGGAGTACGAGGAGGAGCGGTGCGACATATACGGCGATGTTAAACGTGGGCTCACCCTCGCGGAGCTGGAAAGGCTTTTGAGGACTGACCCCATACGGAAATTCGTGCCCAGGAGGCGTTCTAGGTGAAACTTTTCGGCTCATCGGGAATCCGCGGCGTCGCAAACGTCGACGTAACGCCGCTCACCGCCCAGAGGCTCGGCTCGGTCCTCGCCACGATCCACGAGGGGGGCGAGGTCGTCGTGGGCAGGGACGCCCGCGTCACGGGGCCGATGCTGGAGGCGGCGCTCTCCGCGGGGATCGCCTCCTGCGGGGCCGACGTGAAGCTCGTGGGCCTCCTCCCCACGCCCGTCATCGCCTGGCTCACGCGGGAGCTGGAGGCGGACGCCGGCGTCGCCATCACGGCGAGCCACAACCCCCCCGAGTACAACGGCCTCAAGGTCTTCAACGGCCGGGGCATGAGCCTAACCGAGAAGGAGCAGAGGCCCGTCGAGGAGCTCATGCAGGGGGGAGAGCTCGACTACGCCCCGTGGGACGGTGTTGGCTCCGCGGACCCCGTCGACGCCGCCTGGATGTACCTCGACGCGATCCAGGACGGGATCGAGCTGGGCAAGGATTGGAAGATCGCCTGCGACCTCTTCTGCGGCGCCACGAGCACCATAGCCGCGGACGCCTTCGAGGCGGTCGGGCTGCGGGCGTCGATGATCAACAGCCACGCCGACGGCCACTTCCCAGCGGGGGACCCCGAACCAAACACGGAGAACCTCAGAAGGCTCGGAGCCTACATGAAGGCGACGAGCGCCGAGGTCGGGTTTGGGTTCGACGGGGACGGCGACAGGATGATGGCGGTCGACGAGAAGGGCACGCCGGTGAGCGGCGACAGGCTCCTCGCCGCCTACGCGGGCCACGTCGTGGCGCGCGAGGGTAAGGGAGTTGTCGTCACCCACGTCGGTGCCTCCATGTGCGTCGAGGACACGGTCGAGGCCGCGGGGGGCAAGGTGATACGCGTCAGGGTCGGGGACGCCTACATAACAGAGGAGATGGAGAGGAGGAAGGCGGTCTTCGGCGGCGAGCCGATAGGCGCCTGGGTCCTCCCCGAGGTGCACATGTGCCCAGACGGCGTACTCAGTGCCCTGAAGCTACTCGAAGCCCTGGCGGAGAGGGAGCAATCGCTCTCACAGTTCATCGAGGACGTCCCAGAGTACCCGACGAGGAGCGAGAAGATGCCGGTCGGGGACAGGGCGAAGGCCATGAAGGCGATCGAGGACGGCTACAAGGGGGCCTTCGGCGACGCCCAGTCGGTCAACAGGGTCGACGGCCTCCGCATACAGACCCC
>JAUYEB010000254.1 GCA_030691555.1 Candidatus Bathyarchaeota archaeon | reverse complement strand
CCCCTTCGGGTCGTAGACCGAGCCCCTCCTGATGTCACTGACCGCCACGATCTCGCACTCGAGGCCGTAGCGTTCCCTCAGCATCCCCCTCTTCTCGTGCAGGACCCTGGCGAAGTTGGTGCCGACAGTCCCGAATCCTATCATCGCCACCCTGATCATGTCCCGGACCCTCTGCGTGGTCTCTCGGCTCATTCGGTATTTTAGCGTTGGCTACCGCTCTGGGGCTAGTATATTCGGTACCAGAAAATGGGTTGGCTCAGCCCTTCCCGTTGCTGAGCTTCCTGACCCCGTCCCAACCCTCCTTGCTCTTCGCCTGGACGAGGTCGAGCGCCGCCCGGCTGGAGCCCAGCTTGGGCTGGCTCTCCCCCATCTGGCGCAGGAGGTACTCGGCGGCGCGCAGCGTCTTCCGGCTCAGCTCCGAGTCGGCGAGGTCCGCGATGCTCACTATGAGCGCCTCCATCGTCTTCGGCTTCACGGGGCTCACGTCGCCGTGGTGCGAGGCCGCGACGTGGACGACGTCCACCGGGAAGCCCCGCTTCATGAGCTCCGCCACGAGGAGGGTGAGGTGGTCGACGCGGTCGCCGAGGGGGGAACTCATGTAGCTGCCGTCCCCCCGGGGCTCGTACGTGTATATCTTCATGATGTCGTGGAGGAGGGCGCCCGCGAGGACCGTGTCCCTGTCCACCTTCCCACCGTACACCTCCTCGACGAGGTCGCACAGCGTCATGCTGAGCTTCGCAACCCCGATGGTGTGCTGGAGGAGCCCACCCGCGTAGCTGTGGTGCTGGTACGCCCCCGCGGGGCACTCCTCGACGGGGAGGCACCTATAGTCGAGGTCCAGGGTGGGGTTCCTGAGGAGCTCTATGACGCTCTTCCTCAGCTTCTTGTCCTTGATCAGGGCTGCGAGCCCCTCGACCTCGTCCATCATGGCGGGAACCAGCGGTGAATCTTAAAGATTGGATGGGGTCCGGTTTTAAATCTATCCACCGGGGGCCCGGCTGAGCCCCCTCATCTTGGCCACTATGGCGGGGTAGGCCTCCTCGGGGTCGCTTATCCCCTGCACCATCGCCTCGAATGGGCAGTAGATGCGCCCGTCCCTCTCCTTTATGGCGGGCACCTCGCCGCCGGGGTAGACGACGATCCCCCCCGCCTCCAGCAGCCCCCTCGCCTTCGTGGTTATGACCCCCGCGTGGACCTCTGCGGGGACCGAGTAGAGCATGAGCAGCGCCGCGGCGCGCCCGACTATCTTGTCGGCCATTACGGATCCCCTGAGTGCTTCGCGGCCCAGCGCCTCGATGGCCTCGAGGTGGGGGCGTATCCCCTTGCTCGGGCTCGAGAAGACGACCTCCCCGCCCCTCCAGACCATGAGGCACATCCCGGAGCGGTCAAGCTCAGCCAGGTAGGCGTCCAAGGCGCAACGCCAATGGCTGCGGGGTCCCCGTTTAAGTATCTTACCCGTGATGGACCTCGAAAAGCTCGGTCTCGGGCATCTCCCTCAGCCTCCGCATGAGTCCCCCCGAATCCTCCTCGTGCTCCTCCTCGGATTCGTCGCCGTGCTCCGTTTGCTCATCCCTGACGGCGGCGAGTATCCCATCCCTGACGCCTATGACGAGGACTCTATCCCCCGCCTCGAACTCAGCCGTCACCCCCTCCGCCTCCACCACATCAAGATTGTGCTTCCCCGTCGTGCAACCCGTGGAGATCTGTATGCCGTCGAGGATGCACGAGTCCGGTGGCCCCCAGTGGAGCCTAGCAACGCACCTTATCCCGAACCAGCCCTTCGCGTCGAGCGCGCGCAGGGCGAGCATGCCCATCCTCAGGCCTATGAGCATGAAGGGGCCGCCGTGGCCGTGGAACTCCACGGCCCGCTGGTAGAGCCCCTCGCTCCACGCCCTCTCCTTGGGGGTCGTGACGACTCTCATCGCATCCCCGCCCCAAGCCCCCTCCGGCGCAGTCCACGCATCAAGACGACGCCAAGCACCCCACCGGCGGCGCCCCCCGCCGCGTGTATGAGGGCGAAGACGATGGCCCCCCCGTACCCGCCCAACGCAACGGGCGCCATGAAGAAGTACCCAATCACCAGCCCCGCAGCGAAGGCGGAGGCGATGCTAAGGCCAAGAATTAAGACGACGCCCCAAGGGCCCTTCCTGCAGCATCTTTCGTATCCTAGGGCGTAGGCCGCCGCGTCGAAGAGTATCGCGGCCACGGTGAAGCCGAGGAACTGGGTCGCCGAGGGTAGGAATACGAAGTTTAGAAGGGTGGCGGCCACCCCCATGAGGGACACGGCCCCCGGCTTCATCGTCCACCAGGCCGTTATTGCGAAGAGTGACACCCCGATTAGGTCGCATAGGACGGGCAGCCTCGTCGCCTGCCAGAAGATCGGCCCGATGGTTACGTTTAGAACGGCCCAGAGGGCCGCGGTCATGGAGACGAAGGCTAGATCGCGAGCGTTGAGGAACCCCAACCCACCATCACCGTTATTACGTTTTTATTTAGCCGTAATATCCGGGATATAAGTATTACTGATGGTGATGATTGTAATATTTACAGGTTGAGTAGGCTAAACTTGGTCTGCTTTATCCCCTTCGACGCCTCTATCCTGTCCTTAAGCTCCCTGAGCCTAGAAACGCCGCCTCTGACAGCTATTATCTCCAGGCAGTTGCGGTGGTCGAGGTGGACGTGTGTCGTGGAGGAGATGACGTCGGTGAAGTCGTGCTGGACGTCCAGCAGCCCATCCACCATCCCGTGTGAGTGGTGATCATAGACCATCGTGAGAGCCCCGGCGACTGTGCCCTCCTCCGCGTTGGACCACTTCTGCTCCGCCAAGAAACCCCTCATGGCCGCCTCAACGGCGGACGACCTATTCATCCCCGCCCCGCTTGTGACCTTGTCGAACTCTGATAACAGCTCCGGGTCGACGGAGACGCTGAAACGGGCCACGCCGGACATATCTGATCCCCACGTTAATCGATCGGCTTCAATTAATATTATTCCCCGCGCCTATGATAATACTCTTCGCATTTGGGGTAATATTCATAAATGTCCTAGTTTCCCCATGAGCCATGCACGAGTGGGCGCTCGCCGAGGGGATAATAAAGACCGCCGACAGGTTCGCCGAGGAGCAGGGACTCGACGAGGTCACCGAGGTGACCATCAAGGTCGGCGAGCTCCAGCAGGTGGAGCACGAGATAATAGAGTTCGCCCTCGACCAGCTCAGGACGCCCCGGATGAAGGGCGCAAGGTTCGTCATAGAGGCCGTCCCCGCCCGCTTCAAGTGCCGCAAGTGCGGCCACGAGTGGGGCTTCGAGTCGAGCGAGGTCGACAAGGAGACCGGCGAGGCCATCCACTTCGTCCCAGAGATGGCACACGTCTACCTGAAGTGCCCGAAGTGCGGCAGCCCCGACTTCGAGGTGACCGAGGGGCGCGGCGTCTGGCTCGCCACCATGAAGGGGAGGAAGAAGGAGTGAGCGACCCCCGCCTAGCCATCATCCCCAGCCGATTCGACAAGGTGAAGCGCATCATCGCCGTGAGCAGCGGCAAGGGGGGCGTAGGCAAGAGCATGGTCGCCGTCGCGCTCGCCCTCTCCCTCAGGGGCCGCGGCAAGAGCGTCGGCCTCCTCGACCTAGACTTCACGAGCCCCAGCACACACGTCATCCTCGGCGTCGAGGGCCTCGTCCCACACGAGGAGAGGGGCATAACGCCGCCCATCGCCCACGGCCTCGCCTACATGAGCATAGTCCACTACAGCTCAGACCAGCCCGTACCACTCAGGGGCGCCGACGCCAGCAACGCCATCATCGAGCTACTCGCCATAACCCGCTGGGAGGCGCTCGACTACCTCATAATCGACATGCCCCCCGGCATCGGCGACGCCACCCTCGACATGCTCCGCCTAATCCCCCGGATCGAGTTCCTCGTCGTCACCACGCCGAGCCGACTGGCCTACGAGTCCGTCAGGAAGCTCCTCGTCCTCCTAATCGATCAGAGGATACCGATCCTCGGCGTCGTCGAGAACATGGCGATGAGCCGCACCGGCTACATCGAGGCCGAGACGGCGAAGACGGGTGCGAGACTCCTCGGGGCGGTCGACTTCGACGCCTCCGTCGAGGCCGCCATCGGCGACCCAGAGAGGCTGGAGAAGACCCGGTTCTACAAGCAGGTCGCCGAGATCGGCGCTAGGCTCTGATCTACTTCTTCTCCTGCCGCTTCTTCATCCACTCCTTCACGGGGAGGATGATTAGCAGGGCCGCCGCGCTCAGGGCCGCGAAGAAGTAGAAGACGTAGTCGAGGCCGTAGTTGGAGGAGAGCCAGGCGGCGGCGAAGGGCAGGATGGCTCCGAAGCCGTACTTGACGGTGAAGTTGATGCCGTATGTGACCCCGACGGTGTTCTTCGGCGTTATGTCGGCGAGTAGAGCCGTGATGGGCGCCTGCGTGACGTAGAACGTGAAGCCGAGGGCCGCCACCAGGACCAGCAGGACCGCTATGTTTCCGGGTGCCATAACCATCGCGACGAGGGACACGGCGAAGGCCGCGAAGCCAACCACCAGTATCCTCTTCCGGCCTATCCTGTCGCTCAGCTCGCCGCCGGTTATCTGGGCGAAGGCGCCGACCGTGTACTGTATCGTG
>JAUYEB010000071.1 GCA_030691555.1 Candidatus Bathyarchaeota archaeon | reverse complement strand
TCGCTAGGAAGGCTGTTGGGTCCCTCATGAGTATCAGGGTTGAGTCGATTTGAGGACCTTTAACACTTTCCGGGTTCGATAGAAGGTGTTATCTAGATTAAATTGAAAGAAATATCCCTGTGGGGTTTCTTTGGGCGGCGGCATAGGGAAGATACTCGTTACGGGCGCGTCTGGGCAGATCGGCTCGGAGCTCACTCCCCGGCTACGGGAAGTGTATGGTAAGGACGCGGTCGTTGCATCGGATCTAAGGAGTCCCTCGTTCGACGATGGACCGTTCGAGCTTCTCGACGTTACGGATGCCAAGAAGCTTGAAGCCATAGTCGTTGAATATGGCGTCGACACGATAGTCCACCTCGCCGCCCTCCTATCCGCCTCGGGGGAGCAGAGACCGAACGTGGCCTGGAACGTGAACGTCAACGGCCTATACAACGTCCTAGAGGTCGCCAGAACTCGTAAGTTAAAACGCGTTTTTAACCCGAGCTCGATCGCGGTTTTCGGGCCGGAGACTCCCCGCGACAAGACCCCTCAGGAGACGGTGATGAGGCCGAAGACCATGTACGGCATCACAAAGGTGACCGGCGAACTCCTCGGCAACTATTATCATCATAAGTACGGTGTCGACGTGCGTGGGGCCAGGTTTCCGGGCATAATTAGCAACGTCGCTCCACCCGGTGGAGGTACGACGGACTATGCGGTTGAGATATTCTACGAGGCGATAAAGAGCGGTAGATACACCTGCTTCCTTCGACCGGATTCCACGCTGCCTATGATGTACATGCCCGATTGCCTAAAGGGGGTAATTCAGATACTCGAAGCGGACCTCTCGACTCTGAGGCATCACGCCGACTTCAACATGGGGGCACTTAGTTTTTCTCCAAAGGAGCTTGTGGCTGAGATACGAAAGCACCTGCCCAAGTTCGAGGTGGAATATAGGCCTGATTATCGTCAGGCGATTGCCGATTCGTGGCCGAAGAGCATAGACGATTCAGCTGCGAGGGAGGAATGGGGCTGGAATCCTGAATACGATCTTGCGGCTATGGTCGATGATATGCTGAAAGTTCTAGGCGAACGACATCGTCGTGGAAAACTGTAATGTATTTGAAAATTATTTAAAAAATGTCTAACATATACGAGACATAAGTAGAAGGTTTTTGGGAAAACATCATTTTTTCCTTACAGCCTTCACTTCCGGGTTCACGGTATTTGGAGGCTCTTTTCCGAGTAATACTGACACTAGGTTCGTGGCGGCCATCACCGCCATGGCTGTGCGGGTCTCTATGCTGGCGCTCGCTATGTGGGGCGTCATGACTATGTTATCAAGTTCAATCAATGGGCTGTTGCGATCGAGTGGCTCATTCTCGAAGACGTCGATCCCTGCACCCGCTATGGTTCTGTTCTTCAGGGCCTCGTACAGTGCCTTTTCGTCGATCACGGGGCCGCGTGATGTGTTGATCAAGTATGCTGTCCTCTTCATCTTGGAGAACTGTTCCTTGCCGATGAGGTGATGGGTCTCCTCCGTCAAAGGGACGTGGACCGATACGAAGTCTGATGCGGCTAGAAGCTCGTCGAGGGGCGTGTATCCAATTCCCAACTCCTTCTCGAGGTCCTCCCTACGGTATGGGTCGTAGTAGATGGCCTTCATGTTGAACCCCTTTGCCCTCTGTGTCATCGCGGTGCCGATGCGGCCTAGCCCAATTATTCCGAGGGTCTTCCCGTGGACGTCGGCGCCGATGAACATCTTTGGGCCCCATGCGTGAATCCACTCCCTTGCTCTTATGTTCTTATCGGCCTCGACTATCCTTCTAGCGGAGGCCATCAATAGGGCGAAGGCGCAATCGGCGGTGGTCTCCGTCAAGATCCCTGGCGTGTTGGTGACATAGATGCCTCGCTTAGTCGCCTCGTTCACGTCGATGTTATTGAACCCGACTGCGTAATTGCTCACGACTCTGAGCTTCTCGGCTTCGTCGAATACTTCTTTGTCGATCTTCTCGGTTAGGAGGCTCAGAAGGCCATCAACGTCCTTAACCTTTTTTAGTAAAAGCTCTCTTGGAATGGGATTGTCGTCGCCTTCGAAAACTTCGACATCTGCATGCTTCTCGAGTAGGTCTATGGCTTCTTTGAAGAGTTGTCTAGTCACGTATACCTTGGGTCTGGCCAATTTAGTTCACCCGTTAATAGTTTAAATTGGATTATTATCGTTATCCTCTTCCATTGGAATGGTTTTAATATTCAGAAAATTTCTGAATATACATCTTGGGGCCTCTATGTTGAGCACACATGACGTATCAAGTAGAAACGACCTGGACGCTTTATTCGACAAAACACTCAAATCGTTACACAGTAAGAGCGCTCGCAAGATCTACGAAATTTTCTACGCTAACCGAGCCTTTGATCATATTACCACCCATGATATTGAGACGCAGCTAGCCAAGGAAGGATTGGTATTTAACAAAAAAGAAATAAACGGATGGCTCGTTTCTCTTCAAGGCTCGGGTCTTATATTAAAACTCGAAGAGCGTGGGAGACCAGTCGCATCCGAGTATCAAGACAAGTACACCTTCGACCTCTGGAAGTTATCTGAGATAGGATTAAGAATCGGACAAAGGCTCCCTACCTTAATGGATATGAAGAGGGAAACTGCGATTCCTAAGCTGGATGAGCTGACTCCGTCGCTTATCGATGACCTTGAGGATTTATACCTGACTTCTAAAATTCTCGTGACTCTTAATGCGTACGGCGGGTCGATGAGCTATCTCGACCTGAGAAAGAAGCTCTACGTTGACAGCGAAAGGCTCGCGGTATACACATGGCCAGACTCTGCTCACTCCGAGAAACCGCTCTTCGAGGTAAAGGTGAAGCCCCCAACGTTCAAGGGTAAGGTGTACAAGCTCTTCGGTTGGCTAAAGGAGCAGGACCTCATATTCACTTTAACCGAGGAGGGGAAGAGGCTGGCCGCCGAGATAGCAACCCGGGAAACAACCTCCTGAGACAATGATAACGTCCCAAATCTTGAAGGTACACTATTCATAAGGCCTACCCGAGTCAGGCGGTTTCTTTAAGTAAATTTGTTAAAAGCGAGTCTCGCGCTGACAAGTTTTTATAGCTTTTCAAAATTGGCCTAGACCACATATAAATGACCTCGGAAGACCCGGCTAATTTTGCGTCCATAAACAATACCATGCCGTTTGAGTCAAAGATATTAGGCTTGTCACATCAATGCTTGTCCGTGAGCGTCTTCAGGGAGGTCATGGAGGGCAAGCTATCCAACGGGATCAAGGTGTACACCGAGGAGATGGAGGGTTTGAGTTCCGCCTCCATCGGCATCTGGATCGATGTCGGCTCGAGGGACGAGCCCACGGAGTATCGAGGATGCTCCCACTTTCTAGAGCACCTGCTCTTCAAGGGAACCGAGAAACGCTCGGCTGCGGAGATATCGACAATAATAGAGGCCAAGGGAGGCTACCTGAACGCCTTCACGGACCGCGACATGACCTGCTTCCACTCCAAGGTGCTTAAGCAGGACATAGAGCTCGCAGTCGACGTCCTCACCGACATCGTGCAGGGCCCCCTGCTGAAGGAGGAGGACGTAGACAAGGAACTCCAGGTGATCTTGTCCGAG
This sequence comes from Candidatus Bathyarchaeota archaeon, assembly GCA_030691555.1. Taxonomy (GTDB): domain Archaea; phylum Thermoproteota; class Bathyarchaeia; order TCS64; family TCS64; genus UBA8941. The sequence continues at coordinate 10,370 of JAUYEB010000071.1, read as the reverse complement.
ATCGACAACAGGGATGATGACCCGGGTGACCTAATCCATGACCTCTACTTCGAGACCGCCTGGGACCGCAACAGAACTGCCCACCCCATACTGGGGGAGAAAAACGCCTTATGCTCGTTGAAAAAACAGGCAATAAAAGACTACTACACAGCCAACTACATACCGAGTCGGATGATCGTTACGGCTGCGGGGTCGATCAAACACGAGGAGCTAATGGTTACACTGGAGAAGTATCTTCACGTCGATCGCCCCCGCGTGAAGTCAACGCGTAGTAAACCCAGTTATTCGGCACGACGGAGACATGTCCCAAGGGCTTCGAGCCAAGTCCAAGTGGCTCTCACAGCAGAAGGGTTACCCTACAGAGATCGAAGCAGAGACGCGCTCGGGATAATAAACTCGTACCTAGGCGTCGGGGCGAGCTCGAAGCTCTTCCAGGAGGTTAGGGAGAAGCAGGGGCTCGTCTACTCCATCTTCACCTCAAACTACTCGCTAAGGGACTCGGGGTTATTCGCCGTCCTAGCGGGTACGCAGGATAAATACGTGGAGAAACTACTGAGGACGGTTCAGAAGGAACTTTTCGATCTACAAGCTGGCCTGCCTGAGAAGACGCTTAAAGAGATCAAGCATAAGACGACTGGGCTCTTCGTTTTGCGGTCAGAGAGTTCCGAGAGCAGGATGACGCAGCTAGGAGTATCGGCGCTACGACAGGGTCGTCCGAAGACCATGAAGGATGTTATAGATGGGATAAACTCAGTAGGCGGGGATACGGTTAGAGAGCTGGCGCTCAGAATCTTCCAGAAGGAACGATTAGGTTTGACCACCCTGGGGCTATCAAAGGAGACGGAGAGGAAGGTAGCGGCCCTTTTTTAGCCCCGGAGCCCCGGGCTCGCGGTGTCCCATAGGTGCTGGAAATATCCCCTCGAGATCATGTTTAGGCCTACGTGGTCGGACCACACGGCGAGGTTCTCCTCCCTTGCAACTCCTTGGCTTAGGAAGAGCAGTGTCTCCTGACCATCGGCGACGAGCCCTCCGCCGAACATGTCGTCGCGTATCCTCACCTCGGCCAGGTTGAGTAGAATATCTGGTAAATCGCGGATCGTCTCCCTGGTGGTCAGCAGCTGGATCTTTATCTTGTGGTCGATCTGGGTCTCGAAAGTTGGTAGAAGCTGCCTTATCAGGTGAGGGGGCACGAGCGGCAGTGCGACCATCAACTCCTTCTTCGCCCCGACTATGGTCTCCCTTATCTTCGATGTGATGTTCTCGTCGCCCCTGATGATCCAGATCTCGGGCTTTTCCTTTATCTCCCTATGCTCGTACAGGGCCTGGAGCTCGGAGACGACCATCTCCCGGTTCTTCTCGAACTTGTCTTCGAGACGGATCTTCTCGGCCCTGAGGGCCTCCACGGGCGATCTCGGGTAGTAGAGCCTCGGTCGCCCACCCTTTACCTCGACGTACCCCTTCTTCTCCAGTGTGTCAAGGACCGTGTAGACCTTTGAGTAGGGTATGGTCGTCGAGGTGCTGACATTGTTCGCGGTGAGTTCACCCGCCCTCACGAGCGATAGGTAGGCCATGGTCTCGTATTCCGTGAGGCCTATCCCTCTTAGTGCCTTCTCCGCCCTCGCGCTTACCGACGTCCGAGACAACCTGATCGAGACCTGAAAATATCTTGTGCTTTATTTACCTCTATCGGTGGGGATAACCACTTTTTAGAAGGTGAATAATACGGGAACCTTCTTAAAGAAAGCCTCATTTTTGAGTCAATAGAAGCGGCTGGGCATAAAAAATGAATAAAATTAGGGATACCGAGAGTCTCTGCCCTGAATGCATGAAGGTTCTACCCGCGGAGATATTCGAGGACAACGCTAAGGTTTACATAAGGAAGACTTGTCCCGAGCACGGCGAGTGGACCGACCTCTACTGGGGAGACTACAACCAATACCTACGGGCGGAGAGCTTCGCGGCAGATGGGAAGAGGCTAGAAAACCCCAGGACACAGACAGTGAAAGGCTGCCCGAACGACTGTGGTATATGCCCAGAGCACAAGTCCCCCACAGTCCTCGCGATAATCGACGTCACGAACAGATGCAACCTGCGCTGCCCGATCTGCTTCGCCCACGCGGGCGCCGCGGGGTATCTCTACGAGCCCACGAAGGACGAGATCAAGGGCATCCTGGAGAATCTCAGAGCGAATAAGCCAGTCCCGCCGCCGGGTCTTCAGTTCAGCGGTGGCGAACCCACGGTCCGGGAGGACCTTCCTGAGCTCGTGAAAATGGCGAAGGACCTAGGTTTCCGGCATGTCGAGGTCAACTCCAACGGCATAAGGATGGCCGAGAGCGTCGAGTACTGTAAGACCCTAAAGCAAGCCGGCGTCAGCACGGTCTACCTTCAATTCGACGGGGTTACGCCGGAGCCCTACAAGGTCGCGAGGGGATTCGATCTCCTCCCGATCAAGAAGCGTGCCCTGGAAAACCTGAGGAAGGCCGGCTTCCACAGCGTCGTTCTCGTCCCCGTGTTGGTCGGCGGTGTGAACGAGGATCAGGTGGGGGACATAATCAGGTTCGCCATCGAAAACCGGGACGTTGTCCGCTGCGTCAACTTCCAGCCCGTGGCGATAACCGGGCGCATAAACACGAAGGAGAGGGAGAAGATGCGGATAACCATACCTGACCTGATGCGCCTCGTTGAGGAGCAGACGGACGGGCTCGTGAAGCAGGGCGACTGGTTCCCGACGCCGACCCCTGTTCCACTTACGAGATTCATCGGACACATCAAGGATAGGGAATACATAGACTTCAGCACCCACCCCCACTGCGGCATGGCCACCTACCTCATCGCGGAGGGGGATAAGATGGAGCCGATAACAAAGTACCTCAACGTCGAGGGACTAATAGACTCAGCCAAGGCGGCCAACAGCAAATTCGAGTCGGGGAAGAAGACAAGCGCTAAGGCCTCCGCCGTCGCCGGCGCCATGAAGAACGTGAAGCTAGGAACCTTCCGGAAGTACCTGCTCCCTGTCCTCACGAACGGGAACTACGAGAGCCTGAGCAAGTTCCACCACAACACGTTGATGCTGGGCTCGATGCACTTCATGGACCCCTACAACTTTGATGTCCAGAGGGTGCAGAGGTGCGTCGTTCACTACGCTACTCCGGATGGGAAAATTGTCCCATTCTGTACGATGAACGCGCTTCACAGGGCGGCGACGGAGAAGAAGTTTGCACGCCCGCTCGACTCGAGGTTCAACACGCCGTTATACGACGTGGAAGCGTTAACGAAGAAGATAGAGAGCGAAAGCGTTTGATCTTCTAGACCTTTAGTACAGCTCCATTATCGGCGGATGTGACGAGTGAGGCGTACCTCACCAGGTAGCCTTTCTTCACCTTTGGTTCGGGTGGGGTCCACTTTGCCTTCCGCCTTGCCAGCTCTTTTTCGGAGACGCCTAGCTCAAGTCTCCTGTTGGGGATGTCGATGGTTATATTGTCCCCGTCCTCGATTAGCGCGATGGGACCGCCTGCGGCTGCCTCCGGTGAGACGTGTCCTATGCAGGGTCCGCGTGAAGCGCCGGAAAACCTTCCGTCGGTGATGAGTGCAACTTCTTCACCTAGACCCATGCCAACGATGGCGCTTGTGCCGACGAGCATCTCCCTCATGCCTGGACCGCCCTTCGGGCCCTCGTAGCGGATGATGAGTACGTCGCCGGGTTTGATCTCGCCGCCGTAGATCGCCTTGACGGCTGGTTCCTCCTGCTCGAAGACCTTAGCTGTGCCTTTGAATGTCCACATCTTTGGGCTGATGGCCGCCATTTTGGCGACCGCTCCGTTTGGGGCTAGGTTGCCGCTGAGGATGGCTATTCCCCCCTCTTTGTGCACCGGGTTCTCTATAGGGCGTATTATCTCGTCGTCGAAGACCTTGACGTCCTTGAGGTTCTCCTTGAGTCGCTTACCGGTGGCGGTCATTACGTTGAGGTCGAGGTTTTTCTTTACCCGGGTCATGACGGCGGGTATGCCGCCTGCCCTGTGGAGGTCCTTGATCTTGTATGGTCCAGCGGGGGACATGTTGCAGAGGTGTGGTGTCTTCTTGCTTATCTCGTCGAAGAGGGTGAGGGGGAGGTCGTAGCCGAGCTCGTTGGCGATGGCCTTGAGGTGGAGTACGGTGTTCGTTGATCCGCCGAGGGCCATGTCGACGGTGATGGCGTTCCTCAGTGCGGCCTCGGTCATGATCTTGCTCGGGGTTATCCCCTTCTCTAGTAGGGTCATGACTCGGCTGCCGGCCTCGGCTGCTAGCCTGGTGCGTTCCATTCCGGTGCTCTCGGTGGTTGCCATGTGGGGGAGTGTCATGCCGATGGCCTCGGTGAGGCACTGCATTGTCATGGCGGTGAACATGCCTCCGCATGCGCCTGGGCTCTGGCAGCAGGTGTTCTCGAGGTAGACCGCCTCCTCCTGGCTCATCTTCCCCGCTTTTACGAGGGCGGTCGCCTCGAACATCTCTTGGACGGTTATGGTCTTGCCCTTGTACTTGCCCCAGGTGGGGCATCCGGGCTCCATGGGTCCGCCGAGTACGAAGATGGTGGGGATGTCGATCCTTGCCGCTGCCATGAGCATGCCTGGGTCGATCTTGTCGCAGCTTGTCATGCAGACCATGGCGTCGAAGCCGTGGGACTCGACCATTATCTCGACGCTGTCGGCGACTATCTCCCTGCTGGGTAGGCTCATCTTCATGCCGTCGTGTCCCATGGCGATGCCGTCGCAGACTGCGATGGTGTTGAACTCGATGGGGACTCCTCCGGCCTGGCTTACGCCGTGTTTGACGTGTTTGGCGAGCTGGTTGAGGTGGATGTGGCCGGGGTTTATCTCGATCCAGGAGTTGGCGATGGCGACGAGTGGTTTGCCTAGGTCGGCGTCGGTCAGGCCGACGCCCTTGAGGAGGGTCCTCTGGCTGAGGCGGTCGTCGCCGTCGTATACTTTTCTGCTCCTGTGTCTGGTGTCCTGTGGCATGGGGTGTTAGGGTTTGTTTGGCGGATATATAGATTGGGTGGTGTGTCTTCGCGTGCGTGCAGGGTAGGGGGGAGGGGGGGTACCTTCGCCGCCGCGATTTCGCTTATTCGCACCGATTTTTCTGATCGGCGGTTTTTTTGAGGTCGTTTGGCGGCGAATATCGAACATTTCGATGATGGTCCGTCGTGTGGGGGTAGGACTGGAAGCCGTGAACCGTGTCCATAATGTTGAGACTTCATTCTTTTAAGGCGTAAAACATTGTGGCGGGCCTCGATCCTCATCGGGGCTGTTTCTGGGCTTGTTTCCCCGAAACTGGATGTTGTTTGTGTCCATAAAAGTGGGTTAGGGTGGTTCGGGTCTCATAGTCGGATAGTTTTTGTGTCCAACATGAGAACACTTTTAGACTAAAACGATCTACTTCGGAGACCAAGTTCTGGGGAAGTTCTAAGATGATTCAGTTTGCCTCATTTACGCAGCCTATCCCTCTTCTCATGGGCTCAGTGATAATGTAGCGCGTGCACTCCGATGGAGTCTTTTTTTATTATTTTTCGCTGGACACATCTTTTGAGTTTCTGAATATTCTAGCTACCAGTACGGCGGCTATTGGAAATAGGATGCCCCAAACGAAGCTGGCTAGTATGTTTACGATGAAAATACCCATCGCGTTACCAATGAGGAATCCAATCCCGATGACGCCGTTAGCTGTGAATAGCCACTTTATGGCGCGTTCAGATTTTCCCGCAAAGACTGGGGCTGCACATAGCAGGGCAATACCCATGAAGCCGTACCCGAGTGCAGCAAACGTCCAGAAGAAGGAATGAGGATTCGGAGCAGCAAACTGCCATAAACCCGCGGTTTCATTGTTCAGGATGCCCTGCCGCACAACAGTCAACTGAATGTAGTAATGGATGCTGAGCACGGCGGCGCAGATTAGGGCGAAAGAATAGCCCATTTGGCTCATAACTTTCCGGTCATCGGAAGCGTAGTGATGAATACAGAGCATCATTACGACGAACATGGGTGCAAGTAGCAGCGATGGGATAAGCGGCAACATTTGCCAACTATTGAAGGAAATTGTGTAGGCTTCCATGCTGGTGATCGTCGTCATGGGGAAGAGGATGGTTGATAAAATCATACCTGCATCAATGAGGGCGACAAGCAGGGCGATAGTCACTGAGGACCAAAACCCCAGCCGGCGCAGGAGTTTATTCATCTCAAGTACCCAACACCTGTTTGTATCGTAAATCAATCATTATAGGATTGTGCTGGACATTACCTTGAGGTCGAGGTCGGTGGTTGTGAAGCTCCGCCTTTCTCCGCGCCACCTCATCGAGAAGAGCCAAATTTTCAAGCTCCTCCGCATACGCGCCCTGCCCAGACTCCGACGGGTAGAAAAACGAATAACGGCGCCCTCCCCCCTCTAGTCGATGAAGCCCCCCGACAAGCGTGAAGTACGAGAGAACTATGACGAGCTAGGCGGGGGGCTCTACGATCTCAGATACGAGGATGAACAGTCGAGGAAGTACGATGCCGCCGTCCTGCTCACGCTGCTGAGGGGGGATGATCTGTTCCTCGACAACGGGTGCGGCACCGGCATGTTTCTCAGACGCGTAGACTCTCCCTGCGTCGGTCTAGACCTCACGGCGGGGCTCCTGAGCGCCGCGAGGCAGAAGCTGAAACCTAACCACTATCTTATGCAGGGCGATTCCGAGCACCTCCCATTTCGAGCGGGGGTCTTCCACGGGGTTTACGCCGTCACCCTGATTCAGAACCTACCCGACAAGGGGTTAGCAGTCTCGGAGATGCGGAGGGCGTCGAGGGTTCACGCCGTCCTATTCATAACGGCACTGAAGGCGGCGTTCGATAGAGAGTATTTGGCTGTGTTATTGGAGGGAAAAGGATTCAGCAAGGTTGACATCGTCGGGGACGCGGGCACAAACGACTGGATAGCGTGTGCTCATGTATAGTTCCAACTCCTAGTTTACTCAAAACGAGTCCCGTTTTTGTTTGTTCAGAAGGTTTTTATAACCTCCCCCTTGGTCTATCTATGAACCTCCAAGGGATGTAGAACGAATGGAGCCGAGCAAGAAGCCGCTTAACGTACTCATCAAGAGCGTCGGGAGCAACGTCACGATCAACCTCAAGGGCCACGGCGAGTACTGGGGGAAGATGACCCGCGTCGACGGCTACATGAACATCATGCTCAAGGGCGCCAAGGAGTACGACCAGAACGGCCTAGTCGCCAACTACGGCGACGTCTTCGTGCGCGGCAACAACATCGTATACATCTGCATCGACCCCGCCAACCCACCGAACCCGAAGGGCAAGACCGGCAAGGGCGAGGACGAAGACGAGACACCATAGCCGGGTAAACCCCTAAATCCTCGCTTCTTCCACCATATTCTGAGCCAGTTTACCCTAACCCATCTGGTGTTAAAACATGCGTCTGATCGTGGCGATCACCGGGGCAAGCGGCGTAATCTACGGCAAACGGCTGCTCGAGGTGTTGAAGGAGAAGAATGTCGAGGTTTTCCTAGTCGTTAGCGACGCGGCCAGAACGGTGGCCGAGCACGAGTTGGGTGAGACCGACTGGTCGTCCCTTTCTTCAAAGGTGTTCGCACAGGACGACATAGGCGCGCCCCTGGCCAGCGGATCGTTCAAGGTGGACGCGATGGTCATCGTGCCAGCGTCCATGAAGACAGTCGGCGCGCTGGCATCGGGTTACTGCGACGACCTCATCAGCCGAGCAGCCGACGTCCAGATGAAGGAGGGCAGACGCCTCATCGTAGTGCCGCGGGAAACGCCCCTACACGCCATCCACCTCGAAAACCTCGCGAAGCTAAGCAGGTTGGGGGTAACCGTCCTCCCAGCGATGCCTGGGTTCTACCACAAACCCGAGACGGTGTCCGACTTGATCGACTTCATAGTCGGGAAGATTCTGGACCAGCTCGGGATCGAGCACGACCTTTTCAGGCGTTGGGGGAGCTAGGCATCTTGCCTGAGCTCCTCGTCGAGCCGCTCTAGAAACCTCTTCATGTACCCGGTCCTCTCCGCCGCCATCCTCTTCGCCTCGTCTGTGAACAGGAGACCCCCGAGTCGGAGGAGCTTCTCGTCGAAGTGTTTCACGAAGTCCTCTATGGGTCTCGCGTGCTCCCCGCTGTAGACCGCCGTCCGGTATATCCCGATGGCTCCGAGGGCGTCGAGCTTGTCGGCGTCGGACAGTATCTTCGCCTCGAGGGTCTTCGGGGGTTTCCGCCCCGAGAAGCTGTGGGTCGATATGGCCTGGCTTATCGCCTCGATCTTCTCCTCGTCGTATCCGTATCGGGTTAGGATCGATCTGGCCTTATCCGCGCCTGCCTGGGCGTGGTCATCGTCCCCCCTGGCGATGTCGTGGAGGAGGGCCGCGGGTAGGAGGATGGATAGGTCGGCCTTCTCTATTTTATCTATGTGTCTGCACGTTTCGAGGACCCGCGCGGTGTGTTCGTAGCCGTGCGTGCCGTATGGGGGGAACGTCTTTTCTATCTCAGCTCTAAGCCCCGGCGGGATTTCGTCTCTCATCGGCTATGCCTCGACCTTCCTCGCGTCGCTATCCCTCCCCACGTTGACCTGGAGGACGCCCTTGAAGGAGGTGACGAAGCAGTTCACTAGCTCAACCTTGTCTCCGACTTTGATGCCCGAAAAGAGGTCGGCCTTCTCGTTCCACACGGCGAATGAGACGCTGGTCTGGCCGTCGGTCACCTCGCCTTCGAGGATCGTGTGCTCGACCCCCGAGTACGTCTTCACCTTCCGAATCCCCGACATCTTCGATATTGTGACTGTGAAATTCAGGTGCTCCATCCCGGGTCGAAGACCGCCCAGGGGAGGCGTGTTCGATGCCATGCGTCACCTCACCCTTGGGTGGGCTCAATAAAAGAGTTGGGTCCAACGCTTAAAGGAGGGTAAGAACCATTCCAATGTGATGAAGCCCCGGGTGAACCTCGTCTGCACCGAGTGCGGCTACGTCTTCCCAAGCGATGCGGGTAGGAACTCATGTGAGAAGTGCGGTGGGATACTGGAGTACGTCTGGGACGAGGAGTACCTGAAGTCGGTGGAGTTCACCGGGGAGCTGAAGTTCTGGAGGTACAAGCCGGTCCTCCCCCCGGTGAAGAGGCAGGTCAGCCTCGGGGAGGGGGGAACGCCCCTGCAGGAGGCCCAGAGGCTGGCGGAGACACTCGGCTTGAAGCACCTCGCCCTGAAAGACGAGACCCGAAACCCGACGAACAGCTTCAAGGATCGCTCAGCCTCCCTGATAGTCTCCGACGCGTCGGGGAAGGGATTCGGCTCGCTCATCTGCGCCACGAACGGGAACCACGGGGCCTCGGTCGCCGCCTATTCGGCGAAGGCGGATGTCGCCTGCCACCTCATAGTGCCGAAGGCGATGGACATCGGCAAGCTCGCCCAGATGATGGTCTACAACGCGGAGATCGTCGAATCGGGTGAGACAATCGAGGAGGCGATAGAGAAGGCGAAGGTGCTTGAAAGGGAGATGGGTTGGTATCAAGCCACAACGGAGCTAAACCCACTCTCCATGGAGGGTTTGAAAACCATTTCATATGAGATGGTTGAGCAGGGGGGAGACCCGGGGTGGCTCTTCGTCGCCATGGGGAGCGGGGTGACTATCAGCTCCCTCTGGAAGGGGTTTAAAGAGCTTCAATCCATGGGGCGGGTAAAACACCTGCCTCGGCTCGTGGGTGTCCAAGCGGAGGGGTGCTCCCCGATAGTCTCAGCCTTTGCGGCGGGTTCAGACGAGCTGAAGCCCATAGAGAGAGGGGAGACGGAGGCGTCGGCGATAAGGGTCTCGAAGCCGATATTCGGCGAGTTGGCCCTCAGGGCCATAAGAGAGTCTAATGGATTAGCCGCGTCGGTCAGTGATGAGGACATGCTGACCGCTGGCCGTGAAATCGCAAAGCTGGAGGGAATATTCGCAGAGTCCGCCAGCGCCGCAACGGTCGCCAGCCTAAACCACCTCATCAAATCAGGCGTGATTGACCGGGCAGATCGTGTAACCTGCCTGATCACGAGCAGCGGCTTGAAGACGGACGACATACTACAGAGTCTCACCAAGCGGAGAAGGTCACCAGGACTGGGGTCGATGCTGACCACGAAGGAGAAGATACTCCGCCACATCTCAGGCGGCACTACCTACGGCTATGAGGTCTGGAAGGCGATAGGGAAGGGCATGACGATCGGCGCGGTCTATCAGCACATAGCCGATCTTGAGGAGAGGGGGCTCATCTCGTCCAGTGTTAGGGGGAAGCGCAGGTACTACGAGATTACTGAGCGCGGTAAGCGGATACTCTCCGCCATGGACGAGCTCCAGGTGTTGTTCTGAGGAAA
>JAUYEB010000095.1 GCA_030691555.1 Candidatus Bathyarchaeota archaeon | reverse complement strand
GCTGGTCTGCGTGGTGCCTTCGGTCACCCACATCTCGTAGGTCGCGGGCTGGATGTTCTTCAGCCCCAGCCCCACGGTGGATATGGTGAGGAGCCTCAGCGGCACCTTCAAGACCGTATCGATCGAATGGATAACCGAGTTGCTGGTAGCGAGCGCGATGTCCTTCGTCACTAGAGTCGCCTTCTCGACCTTGTTACCGCCGATCACGAGGTTTGAGCCCTGAGCAGAACGCAGCGTGTTGATCATCGGGTTTGCGAGTTCACTCGACGTGAAGTGCCCCGACACTATGTGGTAGCTGATGACGCTTATCATACGCTGCTTGTCAGCGAGCAGGGCGCTAAGTTCGCTGGCTGGAATCTTCGCGAACGCCGCATCCGTGGGGGCGAAGACCGTGTACGGCCCGGCGCCCGACAACATGGTTGTGAGGTCAGCCGATTGAATGGCCTGAAGGAACGTACTGAAGCCCCCGGCCTTCGTTAGAGCCTGGATGACGTTGTCTTTCACTGGCGGTGGGGGAGCCGGCGGCTGGTTCATTACACCAACGTAGTAGGCGCCGGCTATGGCGACCACCGCGATTACTCCTAAGATGATTAAAGTTCTCTGATTAACCACTTTTTCTAAACACCACGTGATTGCACGGAATGGTATAATATATACACTATTAGACCGTGTAAAAATGAGACCAGGAGAACCTTTTTTTAGCTAATTATCACTTAATCATCAATAATTTTAGAAATTTTCTCATTTTCTCATGTATTAATTGGCAAAATTATTCAGATTCACCAGATGAATAAACCCCCAGTTTCTGGGATAAGGACTCAAATGATCCACCAGAACGCGTCGATGAGTCCCTCATCCTCATCGTTAAATGGCGACGATTTGGGTAACCCTTTTTCATCACCGCACACGATAAGATAGCCGACCAGATTTGGAGGCCGAGGAGCAGTACATCCGGGCCGGGAAGATCGCCGCCAAGGTGAGGGAACAGATACGCGGCGAAGTAAAGCCCGGCGTGAAGGCGATAGACATCTGCGAGCGGGTGGAGCAGATGACCCGCCAGCTCGGCGGGGCACCCGCCTTCCCCTGCAACGTCGACATCAACCAGGTCGCCGCCCACTACGCCTCACCCGTCGGCGACCAGACCACCATCCAGCAGGGACAGTTGGTCAAGGTCGACATAGGCGTCCACGTCGACGGGTACATAGCGGACACGGCCGTGACGATCTGCCTCGACCCCGCCCTGACTCAGATGGTGAAGGCCGCCGAGGAGGCTCTCGCCGTCGCGATAAAGATGGTAAAGGCCGGCGCCAGGGTCTCAGACATAGGCGCCACCATAGAGCACACCATAAAGAACCGCGGCTTCCGCCCCATCAGGAACCTGACCGGCCACAAGCTCAGCCGCTACATAGTCCACGCCGGGCGCAGCATCCCGAACGTCGCCGGCTACGAGCTACACAGGCTCGAAGAGGACGAAGTCTACGCCATCGAGCCATTCACCGTCCTCAACAACGCCGTAGGCGAGGTCAGGGACGGGCCGCCGAGCCACATCTACCGATTCGAGAAGAAGCGAAGCCTCGAGAGCGCCCCCAAGCAGATGCTCGCCTTCATCCAGCAAGAGTACAGGACCCTCCCATTCTGCAGCAGGTGGGTGCTGACGAGATTCCCCGGCCCCGATGGGCAGAAGGCGTTCGCCGACCTCCTCGGCGCCAGATGCATAATGGGCTACCCCCAGCTCCTAGAGAAATCGGGCGGGCCCGTGGCCCAGGCCGAGCACACAGTCATAGTCCAGAGGGACGGCTGCGTGGTCACAACCAGCTAGACTCTTCCTTCTTCTTCTCTTCCTTCTTCCGGGCGATCCTCGTGATGACCATCATCCCGTCGCACCGGGTGCAGGGCTCGTCGTCCTTGAAGACGTAGTCGCCGCGCTTAAAGTCGCGGACCCGCTTCTGCTGGCACTTGGGGCACTCGAGGGTCGTGAAGACCTCCACCTTCTTCACATCGAGGGCGTCCTGCTTCACCGGCGACCTGCCCTTAAAGAGCATGTATCCGATCGCCGCGAACCCCGCGGCCCCGATGAACATGTAGACCAGGGCGATGTCCTGGTTCGTGCTGTAGTTGAGGAAGCCCATGTAGAGGCTGAAGAGGCTCAGAAGGCCGACTATCAGTATGGCCGCGTAGGCGACCCAGGAGGCCGTCATGCTCGCCGCCGGCGCCGCGCTGCCCGGTTTGTCGCCCATCACTGACCAACCCCTATCGTGTTGCCTATGCCGGCAACCACGACCGTGTCCCCGGGCTCCGTGTAGTCCATGACTATGCGCTTCACCGACTCCACCGCCTTGTCGGTCGCGTCGAAGAGTGGCTCGACCAGTGGGGCGACGACGTGCTCCATCCCCTGCTTTATGGCGATTGCGTGCATCGGGATCTTATACTTGTTCGCGACCTCCTCCATCTTGAACTTCTCCTTACCCGAGCCCCCGATTGCGGCGCCTATACCCTCCGAGACCTGCCCGACGGGCTCGCCCTCCAGCTTGCCAGCGGCGTCGACCATTATGATTATCCTGACCTTCCCCTGCCGCTCCTCGAGGATGTTTATCAGCCCCTCGTCCGGGTTCCCGACGCTCCCGCCGGGTCCCCTCGACTTGAAGACCACGAGGGTCCGCCCCTCGTAGGGCACGTCAGCTGCCACGATCTCCTTCGCGACGTCCCTCTGCGGGTAGCCGTGCATCAGCTTGCCCGCTACGATTTGGCCGACGCCGTCGCCGATGGGCATCCCCTCCTGGAACGCCTGTATACCGGCGCTGTAGGCCTCAACCATCTGGATGAGCTGGGGGAGGATCATGTGGACCTGCATGATGATGTAGATGTTCATGGTCTTCTTCCCGAGGAGGTAGTAGTGCCTGATGATCTTGTAGAAGATGTTGAGGGCCTGGCTCACCTCGATGAGGTTCTCCATGTTCATCCTCTCGGTCTCGGTGGCGCTCGGAGCCAGAGCCTTGACCTCCGCCTCGTAGACGTGCTTGTTCGTCTTCAGGAGGTGGTCCATCTTGTCCACTATCCCCGCGGGGTCCATGCTCTCCAGCCCTATGCTGAAGAAGTCGATGAACCTGTCGACGCGCGGTGCGATGTCCACGGTCGGCTTACCGATCTCCGTGATGGTCTTTATCGCAGCATTTCTCGCGTCGTCCTTGACGATCTTAACCTTCCTCAGCGTCACCTCGATCTGCCGCAGCATCTGCAGCGTCTGTATCCTCTGAGCGTAGAACAGGTAGATGATGAAGGCGAAGCTGTAGAGCGTCTGAAGGATCACGTTAACGTCGGTCCCTTGGCCCTGGCTCTGGAGGACCTGCGCGAGGAGGAGTACCATTACGATCAGTGCTGTTGAAGACAGGCATAGGGTTATAAACCTTAGTCTAACCTCGAAGAAAGCCCAAAAAAGGGC
>JAUYEB010000011.1 GCA_030691555.1 Candidatus Bathyarchaeota archaeon | reverse complement strand
GCTGTCTGGATCTTCCAGATAGCGGGAACTCTCGATATCAGCTCCGCTACGAGCGTTATTCTGAGCGGCGGCGCACAGGCCAAGAACATCTTCTGGGCGGTCGCTGACGTAGTGAGTCTTGGGACGACGTCTGTCTTCAATGGAAATATATTGGCCCAAACAATGATTGCGATGAACACCGGCGCAACGCTGTACGGCAGAGCGCTGGCACAGACCGCTGTTACCTTGGACGCCAATACCATTACAGTGCCTGACGGCCCGGTTGCTCCGCCACATCCGACCGTCGAGGAGGGCCGGATGACCGGCGGCGGCAGGGTGGTCATCGGCACCGAGACGGCCAAGCGCTACACCCACGGCTTTGAGCTTCAAGGCAAGCTGGGCGCGGGGCCCAACAACTTCCAATACAACGACCATAGCCTGAACGGCAACTTCCATCTGGAGTCGGTAACCAGCGTGAGCCTTTCCGACGACCCGACCATCAATCCCAACCCGCCGAGGGCCTCCTTCGACACCTTGGACCTTACGGGTTCCGGGCGGTGGAACGGCGTGTCTGGGTACATCATTGTATTGAAGGTGACTGACGCTGGCGAGCCGGGCCAGAACGATTACCTGTCGGTCATCATCACAAACCCCGCTGGGGATGTGGTTTCCCAGGTTTCGGGGAAGCTGAGCAGCGGCAACCACCAGGCCCATTAATGGGAAGGTCCCCTTAAAGGGGAGCATCGGAGTGGCTGGGGCTTTAGGCCCCAGTCACTTACGAGGATTATACCGTAGAGTGTATTATGTTGGAACTATTGATTATCAAGGGGAAGGAGGATTGTTCTTATGTTGCAGGTAAGCGGTCTAGTGGTGGGCATAATCTCTCGAGGATATTGATTAACCTCGTCTCGGGTTGTCAGTGTATTTAAGCCCTTATAAAGGAAGGCTTATCTTAAACCGGATTTCATGGGTTAATCCGAAGCCTCAAGTATCCTTTAGCCTTATGTTACATAATAGAACATGAGAGAAAACACTGGAAAATAGGACCAATTAATTCAATGAAACAGATTTGGGAAACATTATATATTGATTGGATCGACGTTTTTATGATGATTAATTGGGTTTGGAATAATAACCCGACTATAATTGAGTTTAATTGTTGTATGGAAGAGTATCATAGAATTTCATTCAATAAAGTAGATGACTTAGTTTTTTACCATAGATTTGGGGCTAGATCGAGATGGGATATTACGGTGATTCAGTATAACAATCTCTTCAACCCAAGTAGTCGCGCAGGTAAATGGTTAGCTTTTTTTGCGGGAAAAATAGCCTACCGTTTCAGAAAGAAGCCTACTATTTGATCCTACGCAAATGCGCCGCTTGGGTGTTTCTTCATTAAATGGAGTTTTAAGTTATTACACGCATTTTAAAGCCTAGAAATGGCACCATTTCATTCCACGTGCGGTGCGGTGAGAAACTTCAGATTTCACTGTACATAAGTCCAGAGACATCAGAGTTACACTGGATTAACCCGATTTATGGGGATTCATTCAGGGGTTTAGACTCAAAAAACTTAAATCACAGCTCTATGAGAGCCTCAGGTACCTCTCCCTTTGCGACGCCCTCGACTTCGAGTCTTACCACTGTGATTATGCTGCTCTCGTTTCCCTGCCCCCATCGTGAGTTTATGTCGAGCACCTTGCCTGTGACTACTAGGTCGGAGCCAGCGAACAGCTGCTCTGGGGGTGGCGTTCCAAAGATCGACGAGTGGGTGACCGTCCCCTGTATGTTGATTATGGTTATCAAGAATAAGGTGACGAGCGAGGTGACCTTCCACATCCTCGATGTGGGCGTTGCGCTAGGGTACGTCATCATCTACCCAGTTGTGGAGATGAGTATCTAATACTAGGGTTTAGAACAGGGATAACAAGAGACGAGTGTGTTGATAGAAGTAAAGACGATGGGTTAACTTGGGGCCTTCATCACGATCTCCCTGTTCTTGTCGATGCGGCGGATGAAGAGCTCTATGTAGCCGCAATCGGGGCACGCGTACGCCCTCGTCGTCGCCCTCGCCCCCATCGGACCCGCCTCGTCGCTCGACCAGTACACCCTCTCCATAACCTCCGCTATCCTGATGGGGCTGGTCTCGGAGAGGTACCCCCTCCTCATAGTGGCACCACACTTCGGGCACCTCTGCTCCTTCGGCTGGTATAGCAGGTCCTTGGCGGGATCGAAATGCTTGGCGGGTCTCGTGTTCATGGAGTTGCAGTCGGGGCACCTCTTGTCGCCGGGTTTGGGAGTGAAGAAGGTGCCGCAATCGTCACATTGCCAGATCGGGTTAGGGTTTTTTTTGTTGGCAGGATGTCATCGTTCTTCACCCCGTGTTTATTCTTCTAACTAATTAGTTCTTACTCCCGCTAAAACAACCCCCCTCCCCCACACTCCCACGCAAGAACCCGCACGATGTTGTTGTTAGCGATCAACCGAGAACCGACCCCGCACACCCCACACACGACAAATACGTAACCAAACGCAACACCCGCGTCGCAACCCCTATAAACGGACCCGCCCAAACCCTAGCCAAATGGCCAAACCAGTAACACAGGGGAGCCTCTTCCGCTCCCGCCTAGCAAAGGAGTTCGACGACAAGACCGCGGCCTTCCACACCAGCGTCAACGAGGACCTGCGCATCTTCGAGGACGACATCAACTGCACGACCGCCCACGACATCATGCTCCACGAGCAGGGCATAATCCCCACCAAGGAGCTGAAGCTCATCCTCTCCGCCCTCGAGGGCATACGCCAGAAGTGGCGCAGGGGAGAAGTCACCATCGGCGCCGAGTACGAGGACGTCCACGAGTACATCGAAACCACAGTCATCAAACAGATCGGCATCGAGGCCGGCGGCATGATCCACACCGGCCGCAGCCGAAACGACCAGGTAGTCACCGACATAAAGCTCAGGCTGCGCGAGGATGTCCTCAACATCTCCGAGGCCACCCTCAACCTCGTCGACGCCCTACAGAGGCGCGCCACCGAGCACGCCGAATCCCTCATGATCCTCTACACCCACGGCCAACACGCCCAGATAGGCACCATGGGCGCCTACCTCAGCAGCCACGCCGACATCCTCCTCCGCGACCAGCGGCGCCTCGCAGAACTCTACGCCCGGGTCAACACGAACCCCCTCGGAGCCGGCCCCGTCGGAGGCACCAGCATCAACATCAACCGCAAACGCACAACCGAGCTACTCGGCTTCGACGCCATCCACGAGAACTCCATCGACGCCACAAGCAGCCGCGACTGGGCCATGGAGGCAGCATCCGTCTGCGCCATAACCATGGGAGACCTCAGCAGACTAGCCGCAGACATACTCGAATGGAGCACAGTCGAGTTCGGCTACGTCGAGCTCGCCGACGAGTACGCCAGCAGCAGCAGCATAATGCCACAGAAGAAGAACCCCAGCACCATAGAGCTCCTCCGAGGCAAGACCGGCGAGGCCTACGGAGCCCTCGTCGAGCTCCTCACCATGGAGAAGGGCGTCCCAACCGGCTACGTCCAGGACCTACAGGAGACAAAGCTCACCCTCTGGCGCACCCTCGACAACACCCAGATCTGCCTCGAGATCATGGCCGGCGCCGTCGCCACCATGAAGATCAAGCCCGAGAGGCTCGCCAGGCCCGTCCAGGGCAACTTCGCCATGGCCGTCGAACTCGCCGAGACCCTCGCAAACGACGCCGGCCTCAGCTTCCGCGAGTCCTACAAGATCGCGGCAGACCTCGTCAACCTAACCATAAGCCGCGGCTCCACCCTCGACAAACTCAAGCCCGAGGACGTCACCGCCTCCGCCGAGAGGCTCTACAAGAAGAAGGTCAAGGTCACGCAGGCCCTCATCGACAAGGCCACCGACCCCAAGAAGAGCCTCCAGCGCAGGGTCAGCCTAGGCAGCCCCCGCCCCGAGGAGGTCAAGAGGATGCTCAGGGAGCACGGCGCCGAGGCGGCCGAGCAGCGCACAAAGCTCGACGAGAGAAGGAGTCGACTCCAGACCGCACTAGACAAACTACACGCCACCGCCGCGAGGCTATCCGCCTAGCCGAAACCCCTTATTAACCACCCCTCAACACCATACTGATCCGCCATGAGGAACCGGGACATCATCATCGTCGCGGCACTCATACTCGC
>JAUYEB010000049.1 GCA_030691555.1 Candidatus Bathyarchaeota archaeon | reverse complement strand
TATCCACGCATGAGGGCGCCGCCGGCCACGATCCGGTTGACTTGGTTGGTTCCTTCATAAATCTGCGTGAGCTTGGCGTCGCGCATGAATTTTTCCACGGCATAATCTTTCGTATACCCATATCCGCCGTAAATCTGCACGGCGTCGGTGGTCACGCGCATCGCCACATCCGTGGCATAGAATTTTGCTTGGGCGGCTTCTCGGCTAAAACGTTTTCCCTGGTCAGCCATCGACCCAGCGCACCAAGTGAGGAGGCGGGCGGAATCGACGGCGACCGCCATATCCGCCAGCATAAAATTCAGAGCTTGAAAAGTCCCAATGGGTTTGCCAAATTGCACCCGCTTCTTGGCATACTCCAAGGCCGCCTCGAATGCGGCCCGGGCCAGGCCTACGCCGCAAGTGGCGATGTTCACCCGGCCTTCATCCAGGGTTTCCATGGCTATTTTGAACCCTTCCCCTTCCTTGCCTAAGAGGTTCTCCCGGGGAACGATCACATTTTCCAGATTGACCTCGGCTACGTTCAGAGCTCTTTGCCCCATTTTGTCTTCCACCTTCCCGATGGAGAGACCGGGGGATTCGCGGGGGACGATAAACCCACAGATGCCTTTGGTCCCCCTGGAAGGATCGCTGGTGGCAAAAATGGTATAAAGAGCTGCATAGCTGGAATTGGTGATGAAGCATTTCTGGCCGTTGAGTACATAGTGGTCGCCTTCCAGTTTCCCCCGAGTCTTTACACCTCCGGCATCCGACCCCGCTTCCCTTTCGGTTAGACCAAAAGACGCGGTTTTGCCGGTCTGGTTCAAAGGGAGAAGAAAGCGCCGCTTTTGTTCCTCTGTACCGGCAATGAGGATGGGTCCACAGGCCAGGGAATTAATCCCGATCATTCCGGATATAGCCACGCAGGCCACATTCATTTCTTCGGTAATCAGGGATGAAGTTACCAGCCCTAATCCTTGCCCGCCATATTCCTTCGGGCAGGTGAGATTCATCAAGCCGGCCGCATGAGCTTTTTTAATAATCTCCTCCGGAAAAACCGGTTCTTTATCATACGGTAACGCCACCGGGGCTATTTCCTTCTGCGCAAATTCCCGGGCCAAATTTTGCAATGCTTTTTGTTCCTCGCTCGGAGTAAAGTCGATCATCGGAATATTCCTCCTTGTCTATTAAGAATTTAGGGAAGTCATATGCGTGCCGAAAGGTGGGTTACAATCCCCCAGCACTTTTATTGTTTCCATCTTTTTAGCAAAAATTTTTTGCATTGTCCAGTAAGATTGTAACCGGCCCCGAGTTTACCAGTTCTACTTCCATCCGGGTTTGAAAAATCCCCGTGGCCACTCGAATCCCTTTGCGCTTGGCCTGCTCGACGAAAGAGCCGTATAAGGAATTTGCCAGCTCGGGCGAACTGGCTTCGGTAAAAGAAGGCCGGCGCCCTTGGCGACAATCGGCGTAGAGGGTAAACTGAGATATGATCATCAATTCTCCTCCACAATCCAAGAGGGATAAATTCATCTTTCCTGCCTCATCTTCGAAGATGCGCAAATGAATGATTTTATCCAGAAGGGAGTCGCCTTGGGCAGCGGTATCTCCCTTACCCACTCCGAGGAGGATAAGGAGACCTGGGCCGATTTCACTAATAATTTTTCCTTCGACTCGGACTTGCGCCCGGATTACTCTTTGGATCACCGCCCTCATGTTGATTTTTTCTCCGTTTCTTAGTGGTCAAGGATTCGAAGATTCAAGGGTTCAAGGGTTTCGTGGAAGATCAATTTTCTTAAGAAACTATCAATCTTTCAAATTTGTTTCTTGGGCATCTCTTTTCATTTGGATTCTGGGACCCTGGACTCCCTGAACCCTGTGGTTTTGTTCCCCCCAG
>JAUYEB010000216.1 GCA_030691555.1 Candidatus Bathyarchaeota archaeon | reverse complement strand
GATAAGGGTCGAGGACTTCGTGCTTGAGGTCACGAACTCTAAGATAGTCGAGATGGTACGTGGTGGGAGGAGTTAGGTGGTGTACTTCTTCTCGCTGAGGTACCTGTCCCTGTGGTCGGGGAGGACCGTGGCGACGCGCTTGCGCTTGCCGAGTTCCTCGGCGACCTTTAGCGAGTGGAAGACGTTGGCGCCCGAGGATATGCCGCAGAAGAGGCCCTCCTCCCTTACGAGGCGGTCCGAGGTCGCTATGGCGTCCTCGTTCGTGACCTTGACGACCTCGTCGATGAGGCCGCTCCCCATCATCTCCTCTATTATGCCGCCGGATATCTCCTTGCTCATCCCCGGGGGGGATGTGATGCCGCTGCTGATGGCGTATCTCGCGGAGGCGGGCTCGAGGCCGATCACCCTGCACTGTGGTAGCTTCGCCTTCAGCGCCTTCGCCACGCCGTATAGTGCCCCGCCGACGCCTATGCTTGCGACGAAGGCGTCCACCTTCCCGTTCATCTGGTCGAATATCTCGTTCCCGGTGACGATGTGCGCCCTCCAGTTGGCGGGGTTGCTGAACTGGCGCGCCCACCAGACCTTTGGGTTGCTCCTCTCCAGCTCCAGGCACTTCTTCCGGGGGATGAACTCTACCTCGGCGCCCGCGACGCTGCCCCTGGAGTCTAGGCCCTCGATCTTCATCTCGTGGACCTTGGCGCCGTAGCTCTCCATGATCTTTATGCGCTCACGGGTCATCCCCTCGGGCATATATATCTCGACGTTGTAGCCGAGGCGCGTGCCGACGAAGCTGAGGGCAGTGCCCGTGTTGCCCGTGCTCGCCTCGACGATCGTGTAACCGGGCTTCAGCTTGCCCTCGGCCTCCGCCGACCGGATCATCTCGAGGGCGATCCGGTCCTTGTAGCTGCCGCTCGGGTTGAGGTACTCGAGCTTCGCGAAGATGTCCGCGCCGCTCCTCGGGATTACCCTCTGGAGCCTCACCATCGGGGTGTTCCCGATGAGGTCTAGGATGCTGTCCACAGCCTTCTGGGCCATGGGATAGAAGGGTGGGGGATGGGCTGAAAATGGTTTCCCTACTTGCTCAGCTTCTTTACGAGCCTGCCCACCCGCTCGCCGAGCTTCCTGCAGGCCTCGATCGAGGCGTCGTTCGGCGAACCCACCGACGCCGCGCCGTAGTGGCTGCCGGCCGAGGAGCCCTGTATGACCATGCCGTGGACGAGGAGCATCTCGTTGATGGCGATGATAGTCGTCTCCGCCCCGGTGTGGGTGCCCCCGGCGCTCGCGAACGCGCCGCCCACCATCCCGTCGAGCTTACCGTGATACTTGACGGACTCGTCGACGAACTTCTTTATCTTCCCGCTGGGGAGCCCGTAGTAGACCGGGGAGCCCAGCACCAACCCCTGGTACTGGGGGACCTCGTCGACCGACGCCTCGTCGACGTGCTTCAGGACGGGGTCGACGCCGGCCTTCCTCACGCCTTCCTCGACGGCGTGGGCCATCTTCTCGGTGTTGCCCGTGCTGGAGTCGAAGACTATGAGGACCTTCAAGGGTTACACCTACACGAGCTTCTCGGCGTCCTTGGCGGCGTAGACGCCCTTGACCTCGCCGAAGTAGAGCATGTGGAAGTCCCTCGTCTTGTACATCTCCCCCTCTATCCCCGCCTCGAGCTGGCCCGGCTTCATGTCGGTCTTGAAGACGGTCGTGCACTCGATGTGTACGGGGCACTCCTCGATGTAGGGCGCGTCGACCCCAACCCCCTTCTTGGCGGTGAGCTTCATCTCCCTGAACTTGTCGAAGTCCCTGCCGGACTTCGTGCCGCAGAACTCGAGGGCGGCCGCCATCCCCTTCGAGGGGACGCAGATCGTCCAGCTCTTCGCCTCCTCCATCAGCCTGTAGGTGTGCCTGCTGTGGCGGACGGCGGTGACGAAGACGGGCTTCGCCCACATCGTGCCCAGGAACCCCCAGCCGATGGTCATGGCGTTTGGCTTCTTATCCCTCCCCTCGGCGACGAGGAATAGACCCCCGTCCTTGAGGAGCTCGTTCATCTCCCTGACGTACTTGAATGTGTCCACTTTTTCCCTGTCCATCGAAAACACCAGGCATAGAGTAACCCCGACTCGATTTAAACGTTAGATCGGCGGAGAGGGGAGATAGGACGCGCATCCTGGATCGGGGTCGACCCCGGCACAGCTGGGATCGATGTAACTCCCACATAATGATCTTGTATAGCTATTGCAACGACTGACCGCGCTTGTCATTTTTCCACCCCTCCCCAGGTTACAGCAGCGTGAACAGCACCCGAGGCCAGCATCAGCCCGGTAGAGATTGGAGACGCCGGTCATACCCAAGGCTAGGAGAAGAGCTGGTCGCGGTGGTTTATCCATCTCGCAGAGGGTGGCCCTTGCACTGTTCGGCAGGGCGTACATCGGGGACATGACCAGGCCCGGGTGGATGGGGAGCCTCCCCTTCTACACGTTCAGGTGCCCCGCCCACGGGCTCGTGACAAACTACCCCACGGGGTATGAGCAGAGGCTCGAGTGCCCCCTCTGCCAGGAAGAGCCCTAGATGATGTAGCCGCTGTCCGGCCTCTCGAAGTTCCTTACGAGTTCGAGGTTGAGGTCGGGCTCAAGCTCGCCGAAGTCCTCCTCGGTGAGGTCGGCCCACGGGCCCGTTATCGCGGCCTCCGCGACCGCGCTGGCCTTGCCGAAGTTGTCGAGACAGACCCTGTACGTGAGCCGCCTGACGTGGGCCTCGTCCTCGAAGCCTAGGCTGTGCAGGTACTCGTGGAGGAGTATGGCGAAGAGGTGGCTCCGCTCCGTCATGCCCGTCTTGCTCCTTAGGAGGCGCCGGTTGAGGACTATCTCGTTGGTGCCCATGGGGTGGAACGCGCCCACGTTGACGGGCAGGTTGCCGAGGAGGAGCATGAGCCCCACCCTGTGTAGCCCCAGCGTCTTCTTGACGGACCTCTTGACTAGGGCGAAGACGTCCCCGTAGTCCTTCGACTTGTCGAGTTCAGGCGCGAGCGTTTTCGATCTGCTCCCCCTAGACTGCCTCTACGGCCTTGACGCCGGGGACCTTCTTCTTCAGGTACATCTCGACGCCGTACTTTATGGTCATCTGGCTCATGGGGCAGCCCGCGCAGTGGCCCTTGAGCCTGACCTTTACGACGCCGTCGTTGACGTCGACTAGCTCGACGTCTCCTCCGTCCATCTGGAGCTGCGGGCGCACGTCGTTTAGCGCCTTCTGTACTTCTGCCTTGTCCAAAATAGCACCTTCAGAATTGTGGGTGTGAGGAGCCTTTTAAACCTTCATAGGCGGGTCGGCCTGCCCCGCGGGGGATTAGCAAGTGACCGTGTGTAGTCGCTGTCACACGCGTAAAGGTTAAAAGGGGTGCCCGCCCCCCTTGTGCTGTCCAGGTGTAAGAGTGATGGGTGACCATCAAACAGTTTAGAGTCTACGCTCCCGCCTCTATCGCTAACCTCGGACCCGGCTTCGACGTTTTCGGAGTAGCCCTCGACGGCCTAGGTGACTACATAAAGGTCAAGAGGGTGTCCGAGCCGGGCGTCCGGATTCAGATAAAGGGCTTTGAGGCGGACCATATTCCGGTTCTAGCGCAGCAGAACAGCGCCGGGGCCGTCATGAACGCGGCGCTCGACAGGATCGGTGATTCTGTTGGCGTCGAGCTGGAGATTGAGAAGGGCATCCCGCCCGGCGCGGGGATGGGCTCATCGGGTGCCTCGGCAGCGGCTGCCGCGGTCGCCGCCCAGAAGCTCATGGGCTTCGAGTTACCGCAGCGGGAGCTCGTCAAGCTCGCGGCGCAGGGCGAGGCGGCTGTAGCGGGGAGCGCACACGCGGACAACGTCTCCGCGAGCCTCTTCGGCGGATTCATCCTAGTGGGCGATGGATACGACGTGGTCAGGATGGAGACGCCGGATATCGGATTCGTGGTCGTCGTCCCCGACGTCAAGTACGAGAACAAGACGAAGATGGCGCGCGAGCTCCTGCCAAAAACCGTCGGCCTGAAGGACGCCGTGCGGAACATCGGCTTCGCGAGCCGGATGGCCGCGGCGGTCGCCATGAAAGACCCGATACTCTTCGGTAAGAGCATGTGCGACAGCATGATCGAGCCTCACAGGGCGGGCATGATACCTAACTTCCACCTCGTGAAGCTCGCGGCGCTACAGGCAGGTGCCTACGGGTGTTCGATCTCCGGAGGCGGCCCGAGCGTCTTCGCGGTGGGGGAGAACCCCGCGGAGATAGGCAAGGCAATGGTAGAAGCGTTCGGCGACACCAAGTCCAAGATATACCTCACTAGGCCGAGCAACCTCGGCACGAGGCTGGTCTGATGCCCTCCAGGTTCAGGTGCATCCGCTGCGGCAGGGAGTACGAGCCCGGCAGCGTCTTCAGGTGCGAGTGCGGCGGCCTCCTAGAGGTCGTCCACGAGCCGATGAGGTGGGACCGGCACGTCGTCGACTCCCGCCTCTGCCCCATGGGGCCACCATACAGCAGCGGGGTGTGGCGCTACAAGGAGCTCATACACCCAGGCCTAGCGCCCAACATGATAGTCACCCGTCCCGAGGGAAACACAAACATCTACCACCGAAAATCTGTGTCCGAGTTCGCGGGCGTGGCGAACCTCTCCATGAAGCACGAGGGGGAGAACCCCACGGGCAGCTTCAAGGATAGGGGCATGACCGTCGCCGTCTCCGAGGCGGTGAGGCAGGGGGCGAAGGCAGTCGCCTGCGCCTCGACTGGGAACACTTCTGCCTCCATGGCGGCATACGCGGCTCAGGCGGGGCTGAAGGGGGTCGTCTTCATCCCCGAGGGGGAGATATCCTACGGTAAGCTCAGCCAGGCACTCGCCTACGGCTCCAAGGTCGTGCAGGTCCCAGGCAGCTTCGACGACGCCATGCGCATCGTCCAGGAGGCGAGCAAGGACCTCGGGCTATACCTGCTTAACTCCATCAACCCGTGGCGGGTCGAGGGGCAGAAGACGATCATCTTCGAGCTCCTCCACCAGCGCGGTTGGGA
>JAUYEB010000206.1 GCA_030691555.1 Candidatus Bathyarchaeota archaeon | reverse complement strand
GCGCCGCTGTTACCGTAGAAGAACTTCTTCTCGAAGTTCCCCGGCACGATGCCGTGGAGCTGCTCCCCGAGGTCGAGGTAGTTCTCGTAGAAGAAGTCCGTGTAGCTGTAGCTGAGGAACCTGTCCACCTGCTCGTGGATGGCCTTGAGCACCTTCGGGTGGCTGTGCCCGACGCTCATGACGGCGAGTCCCGAGTTCATGTCGATGAACTGGTTACCGTCGACGTCCGTGACTATGCAGCCCTTAGCCTCCTTCACGACGAGGGGATACGCCCTGCCGAAGGAGGGGGAGATGTACCTCGCGTCCCTGGCGACGGCCTTCTGCGCCTTGGGGCCGGGAGGAGTGACTACAATCTTGGGGTAACTCAACCTTTACACCCTCTTCGGGCACTAGTCTGTCCCACCTAGGATAAAAGGAGTGACGGTTTGCCCCACCTAGGAGGTGTTCGGGTCAGGCTAGGAGGGCGACGATGGTCGCCGCGATGAATGTGAGGGGCAGAGCGGTTGCAGCCGTCCGTATGAAGAGGCGGAAGCTCGTCTTCACCACCCCCCTCAGCGTCTCGATCCCCTTGACGCCTATCACCTGGACGTCGTCGACCCTTATCCTCATGAAGGAGACGACGGAGGGTGAGGTACTGGCCCCCTTCAAGGCCTCGTCGATGTACTTTAGCACCTTCTCCTCCTCCATCGCCTCGCCCATCGGGTGGTACCCCCGCTCCGTGGCCCCGATCGCGTTGACGAGGTGGGTGTCGGAGGTGAGCGCCTCGGCCCCAGCGTAGCCATCGGCCTCCAGCTTGTCCACCAGCCTCTCCCTGAGGCCCTGGATCATGTTGTTGCTGTCGAAGACCACGTAGGCGTACCTCTCCCCCGACGCGGCCTCGACCACCGCCGCGCCTATGCCGCATGGGCCCATGCCGTCGTCGAGGCCCCACTCGGAGGGCCGCACTCGGGAAAACCCGGCCTTGAACGGCGCCTGCTTGAGCTTCGCGGCGCGATCCAGTGCCTCCACCGCCGCCGTCGCGAGGTTTTCCACGTCCCCGTCGTCGAGGAGGTCCTCGTCGTCGAGGCAGTTGTGGGCGTCCACGACCACGGCGATGAGCCCTCGCTCCTTGGAGGCGGCGCGGACGCGGTCCTTGACGGTGTCCGGGATGTCGTCGTGGCTCTTGGGGGAGAGCGTCAGCGTAAAGAGGGCGATCTCACCGAATATCTGGCAGGACGCCTTTGCTCCACCCACCTCGGCCCTCACCATCGGGCCGCACGTCTCCGAGGAGGCCGAGGCGGACGCCCCCCTCAGGGCGTCCACGATCCTGGCGACGTCCCCGCTCTTGGCTAGGTCCCACTCGTGGTTCGAGACCCCGTGGGCAACCAGCGTCTCGCAGCCCGTCAGGCCCTCTGTGAGGCTCAGGCTTAGGCCGCTGCTGCCGACTTTCCTGAAGGGGCCGGGGTGAACATAGGGCGCAACCAGCCTACCGAGGCACGCCCCCGACGCCGCATCGAACTGCAGGCTATCGGCCTCGACGCTGCGCGGCTCGGAAACCGCCGCGAGCTGCTCTTCGAGGGGCCCGTTGAATTCCTCGGCCCAGGCGTAGACAAACGCCCGGAAGATTGGGATGATCTTCGTTGCACCGTCCCCGAAGTTCCACCGACTCAACCTGACCACCAGCAAGATTGGCCCCGAGAGAATCAGAGCCAAGATCAGTAGGATCGTAGGGGTGCTGATCTGCCAGACGTCGGGGGCGAGAAGGCCGGTCGCGATGAAGAGCAGCGCCGGCTGAACCATGACGGCGAAGGCCATCTTGGGGAACCCGCGCGTAGAGAAGATCGAGAATATCAACAGGCGGAGCCCCGCCGAGGAGAAGACGGCGAGGAGGGCCCCCCTGAAAAGGAACACCGGATTCGCGGTGAGCGCCGCCAGTATCCCAGAGAGGACAAGTATCAACCCGCCCGCGAGGCCCCAGACGAACGATATGATGTTTATCCTCCGAGGCTTCAGGAGGGCGTCGCCCCCCTGGACGGCACCTGTGATGAAGTCGGAGACTATCACTGGGATCGCTAGCCCGCCGAGGCCGAATATGAGCCCCCGTAGGAGTCCCGGGACCCCGAAGGTTAGGCCGAAGGATAGCACCCCGACGACACCCATCGTCGCGAGGATGGACGCCACCATCACCCAGCGAGAGGGAAACGTGAACAGGTACGAGTAGTAGTCGACGATGTTACTCACAGCTTCCCTGCTCGAAGCCAGACCAGACCCCCGCCTAAATGCAACTCGTTTGATGTGGAGGTTAAAAGGCTTTAAAGCCGGACCTACAAGACCAGGCCGGCGAAGAACACCCTAGCTATGATTACCGCGGCTATGAGCACCGCTGCGCCGCCCACGACGAACTCTGGCCTGATCTTAGGGCCGTTCGTCTCGTCCTGAAAGAACCTCATCAGCCCGGCGCTGCCCGAGGGCATCCCCGGCGACTGGTCCTTCTTCTTTCTTCCGCTCATTTCGGTCACCCAGATACCGGCAGGTCCCCCTAAAAGGGTTACTGTGCCGGCCTCTTCTCCCCCTGCCCGCGCATGAAGTCGGTGAGGCTGAACTGCTTCCCCGTCTCCTCGACGATCTCCTCCTCGGGGAATATCTGGCTCAGCTCGAGGCGGACGAGTTCCAGGCGGTCCACATAGTATGGGTCGAGGCCGTACTTCTTCACCATGTCGAGGGCGGGCTGGAGGTACTTCTCGATGCCCCCCTTGTGGACGGTCATCTGGATGTGGCCGCCGCAGCGCTGGCACTTCCCGGCGAGCGGCGGGCGCCTGTACTTCCTGTTGCACTTCGTGCATCGGAACGTCTGGCTTGTGAAGGCGCGCAGGTTGCCGACTATGTCCTTCATGAAGTGGCTGTTCAGAATCTTGAGGGCCACCTGCCTCGCGTCTACAGCCCGGAGCTTCGCGGCGAGCTCCAGCTGGCTGTCGAGCTTCTCCACCATCGTCGTGAGTGTGTTGTAGGCTCCGTGGAAGCTGCCCAGGTTTATGTCGCTGCACTCCTCCGTGTAGGAGAAGCCCTGGAACTGGGCCTCGGTGCCGAGGCGCGCCCCGATCGTGTCGATGAGCGCGCCGTACTGGCCGCTCCCCGCCCCCTCCCCGCACAACCTGTAGAACTCGGGCGGATACATCTCGACCACGTCGACGTTGTGGGCCTCCTTGTCCACCTCGCTCGGGTTGAGGGTGGGGATTATGAAGAGTGGCGCGTCCATCTGCCCCCCGCTCTGCTGGGGGAGGTAGGTCTTGCTGAAGTTCAGCAGGGGGTCGAGGGCGAGCATTATGGCGTCCTCGTCACCGTCGCAGTTCCTCCTCTTCGCAGCGTGCCAGAGAGGGTGGGCGTACTGGTTCCTCACCCTCGTGTAGCCCATGAGCCTCCCCGAGATGGCCGCCGAGGTGTGCGGCGCAAGGCCCAGGAGGAGACAACCGATCAGGTCGCCCCGGCTCTTCGCGTTGTAGTAGGGCTCCAGCTTGTAGAAGTCGCGGAGCTGGTCGTCGAGGAACTTGGACGCCTTCAGGAGGTAGTCACCGCAGTCCTCGGGGAGGATCACGTCCTGGACCTTTAGCTCCAGCATCTGCCCCTCGTGCTCCAGCGGCGCGCCGTGGGTGTCGTGGGTGTACCCGAGCCCCCGGAGCCTCTCCACGGGGACCCCGACCTCGCTCGGCCTGAAGTGGGTCAGCGGGATGTCCGTGAGGTCGAACCTGAGTGTCCCGTCCTTGAAGACGCTGAGGTCGTATCGGGCCCTGAGTATGCCCTTCGCGAGGCTCTCAGGGGTCCGCGTCGCGTTCATCAGCCTCTTCACGCACTTGACGCGCGCGGGTAGCTGGCCGCCAATCGCCTTGCGGGCGGATTCGACCTCCTCCCTCAGGTCGACGTCGACCGTGGCGTAGGAGACTATCTCGGATCGACACTGTGGGCAGCGCTCCCCCTCGAATCGGGTACCGCAGCGGCTGCAGCGGCGTATCCCGCGCGTCTCGCCGCCGCAGTTCTGGCAGATGGTGGTGGGCCCGATCTCGCCGCAGCTCAGGCACTGGCGCTGGCTGAGCTCGACGCGCGCCGTCTTCCCCTTCTCGGCCCTGAGTATGTCGCGCTGGGGGCCGCCCGCCTCGGCGACGGGGTAGAGGCTGTGGACGTAGGGAGCCATCCGGCGCTCCTTCGCCTTCTCGGGGCGCCCCATCCTGGCGCCGACGAAGACGGGGGCCTTATTGCGGACGTGGAAGCCCGCGAGCCCGTTGACTATCTCCAGGGCGTTTTCGCCCCCGATCTCCGTGTACCTCTGCCCGAGGGCGAGGCACCTGGCGACGACCTCGGCGTCCTCGCCCAGGGCGAGGCGACCGGCCCTGACCTCGTGGGGGACGAGCAGCCTCTCTAAGACAGCTTTGATCTCGGGTGTGTTTGGGTACTCGTCGGTGGCGGGGTCGTGCTCGGCCGCGAGTGAGGTGCGTAGGGCTATCAGCTCGTCCCTGGTGAGGTTCGACCAGTGGTAGTTCCACCGTGGGTGGAGGGGGACGTCGATGGCGGTGAGGGCGAGTGCCTCCTCGACGGTCGGCCTGTTGAGCGGGCTCGCGGCGAGGTACCTGATCCTCTCCGAGAGTAGGTGGGTGAGGCTAATAGCGGGCTCCTCGCCGACCCTCGCGAGTGCTGCCCTGAGGTCCTGGGTCCACTGGTTCTCGTCGTAGCCGGTGGGGAGGAGGGCCTTGTTGTTCTGTATGAAGTCGCCGGCGTTGCTGAGGTAGTCGCCGAGGAAGAGTATCCGCTCCACCTCTGGGAGGAGCCTCTCGGCCTCCGCCTCGGTCTCGACGCGGGTGACCGTGCCGTCCCTTAGGCGGACGACGGGGGGCTCGATGGAGTCGACTGGGCAGGTGGCGGCGCTCTTGCCGGGCAGCTCGGTTCGCATCTGGACGCCGGTGGCTAGGAACTTGTTTAGGATGACCATGGCTGCGGGGTGGATGCCGACGGCGGCGAGGCCGGTGTTGCGTGCCCTCCCGTACCTGAGGCGGAAGCCTCCGACGGCGCCGGGGAAGCCGAAGACGGGGCGGCCGACGATTATCTCGTCCATGAAGGCGGCGGTGGGCTCCTTCGACTCCCCCTCGCCCTTCTTCTTCCTCCCCATCTTGAGGAGCCAGTCCCAGCCCGTGACGCCGAGCTTGTCGCA
>JAUYEB010000092.1 GCA_030691555.1 Candidatus Bathyarchaeota archaeon | reverse complement strand
TCGCCCGCGATGTCGACCTCGAGGATTATGGCGACGTCCGGGTCGACGACGTGTGCGATGGTCGTGGCCCCCCTGAGGCCGACCTCCTCCTGGACCGTGGCGACGCCGTAGATGGTGTTGGGGTGATCAATCTTCTGCGTCTTGATCCTCTTCATCGCCTCGGCGAAGACGAAGGCCCCTATGCGGTCGTCGAACGCCTTGCCCATGGCGACCCTCTTGTTCTGGATGAGCTGGAAGGTGCTGTAGGGGACGACGGGGTCGCCGACCTTCAAGCCGCACTCTTCCGCCTCCCCCCTGCTGGTCGCGCCGATGTCTATGAACATGTCCTTCTTCTCGACGACCTTCTTCCTCTCCTCCTCCGTGAGTATGTGGGGCGGCTTGGAGGCGATGATGCCGTGGACGTCCCCCTTGCTCCCTCTCACGACCACACGCTGCCCGAGGAGGACCTGATCGAACCAGCCCCCGAGCTGGTTGAACGTGAGGTACCCCTCGTCAGTGACGCTTGAGACTATGAAGCCGACCTCGTCCGTGTGGCCGGTGATCAGGACCCGGGGGCGATCCTTCTCCCCCTTCGCGACGAATCCGACGGAGCCCAGCTTATCGGTGATGACCTCGTCGGCGTAGGGCGCCATGTGCTTCTTGAAGAGGCTGTTGACCTCCCTCTCGAACCCCGAGGGGCCGAAGGCCTCCATCATCTCCTTCATCAGTTTCAGAGATTTATCGTCGAACAATTCAGTCCAAGTATCGTAGAGCCCGATCCCGATTTAGGTTTATCCAGTCCCCCAGCAGGAGCCTCGCGAGAATCCTCTCATGCCTATTTAGATTATGTGTAACCAATTCGTATTACACAGTTTGCCGTTATCGTGAAATTGATCCGGTTGGTCGCGGGGCGATCTGTAACGGATGTGTTCTTATTGGGAACCGTTAGGGGGTGGTCTCAGAACCCCCTTTTTTTAACACGTATTGATCAATTACATGATCCGATTATTGTGCTGTTTGACTTATCCCGTCATCAGGGTGGTGGAGGGAGGTTTTATCCGTATGTCATGGGGGCTTTAGAAATAAGGAGCCGGGCCGCGTCGAACGTCGTTCCGCGTTGCCGTTGGGGCGGCCTCCCCTCCTGGGCATTTGAGAGTGAGCGGCCTTACCGTTCCTTGGAAGCCCGTTGCCCGCGGCACGGCACCTTTTATCTATAATTGCATCAAGTTAAAAGGTTATTCTCTCATACAATGAGAATAACTCAAAAACATAGAAATGTCCCATTAATATGAGATTATCGACTATCTGACCCCAGACTCGAGCAGGACCAGCCTCCCCCGCCCCGTATCGAGTCTAGCATTTACACCCATCGGCAGAGTGGCTATTGGGTTGGTGTGCCCGAAGTCGACCCCGGAAACAACGGGGAACTCATAACCCTCGAGGGTCTCCTCCAGTATCATCCCGAGGGAGTCGCCCTCCTTCAGGCCCGCCACCGCAGGGATGCGCCCGACTAGCATCGCCTCAACATCGTCGAGTGCACCGGTCTGCTCAAGCTGCCTGAACTTACGGGCGATGTTACCTGCAGGCCCTCCCTCCTCGTCCTCTTCAACCAGCAGTATCTTCCCGCGGAAATCCGGCCAATAGGGCGTGCCGGCCAGGGAGAGCAGCGTCCCGAGGTGGCCGCCCATGAGCCTCCCCTCCGCCACCCCTTCCCTGTGGGTCGCCCAGCCGGGGTTCACAACCTCCTGCGGGGGCTCGTCTGGGTGGAGGAAGTAATGGGGGTCGTCGATGTAGGTGGAGGCGGCGCCAATTTCCCTTGGAGCGGCGGTCGACATTATCGCCCCCTTGAAGTCTTCTACCTCCCAGCCCATGAGGTGGGGGTGCGTGAAGGTCACGAAAGCCGCCCCGTGGAAGCTCACGAGGCCGGCCTTCTCGATGAACACGGTGTTTAGCGTCGTGATGTCGCTGTATCCGACGAAGACTTTTGGGTGATTGCGTATCTCTCCGTAGTCCAGTAGGTCGATTATGTCGTTCGAGTTCCAACCGCCCCACACCGCCATAATGCCGTCGACGCCTGGGTCCGTGAAGGCGGACATTAGGTCCTCCGCCCTCTCCTCGGGGGTTCCCGATGCGTGCCCGTGGCGACGAGACGCATGTTGACTCATCTCGACACGTAGACCGAGCTTCTCGAGGTTCTCGACGCCCCTCTTCACAGCCGCCTTGTCGAGGAGGTCCATGCTGCTGGCCGGCGCCACGATGCGTAACGTGTCGCCCCTCTTTAGGCACCTGGGCTTGACGGGACACATGACTTAGAAGATTCAGGGGGGAGTAGATAAAATGTCAGGGAATGACCTTGCGCGCGGTAGTGAGGTAGCCTGAATGGCCGATCATCAGCGTCTCGGGGCGGGTCTTGTTCTCGGCCACGGTGATCCTGCGCATTATCAGCTCGACTGTCTCGACTTCGATGAAGGGCTTCGTCTCCAGGGCGTAGACCGTCTTCATCACCTGCTCGATCGTGGGGCTGAAGCTGAGGAAGACCCCGCTCCCGGCGAGTGCCTCCCAGGCGTGATCGATGACTAGCCACGGAGTTGCCAAGTCGAGCGACACGGCGTCCACGCCCCTCTCGGCGATGCCCTGAGTGATGTCGCCGAGCTTCATCTCGACGAAGGGGCGGAGGCCCGACCTGTCGATGTTCCCCGCCGCGATCTTCTGACTCCTCTCATCGATCTCGTATGTGTAGACCTTCCCGTCGGGCATGACCGCGTTCGCAAGGGACATGGTCAAGGCACCGCTGCCCGTCCCCGCCTCGACGACGGTCGAGCCGTTCCCTATCCCGAGTTGGTATAGGATGTACCCTATGTCCTTCGGGTAGAGGACCTGCGTCCTCCTGTCCGTCTTTAGCACCCTGTCCCTGATTAGGGGCCTGAGGGCGTAGAAGCTGATCCCGAGGCTGCTCGTTATGGTCGAGCCGAAGGGCTTACCGATCATCTCCTCCATCTTGATGAAGCCCTTGTGGGTGTGGAACTGCTCCCCAGCCGTAACCCTGACCTGGTAGGTCCTCTCCCTGTCGAGGTAGAGGAGGATGTCGTCGCCCTCCGCGATGGTATTCACGGCGAACCAAGAGCCCGCGGGGAATAAAACCTTCACGCAGGAAAGCAGAGCTTTTAGCCTCGGACACAGGAGTCCCAGCCGATGAAGGATCTAAACGAGTACAACAAGTTCAGGAAGGAGATGAACGACCGCATACTAAACTGCGGCCACCTGGGGTTGAAGAGGTTCTGGGCACTCGACAGCCGCGCATACGAGAAGGGGGCGCTCGACGAGAAGACCCTCGAGCTCCTCGGGCTGACGACGAGCATGGTTCTCAGGTGCGACGACTGCGTCACCTACCACATCGTCCGCTGCATACAGCTCGGCTTAACCGACAAGGAGCTCTACGACGCGCTCAACGTATGCGTGATAGTGGGCGGCTCGATAACCGTGCCCCACATCAGGCGGGCCTTCGAGACCATCGACAAGTGCAGGGAGCTGGAGAAGAGGGACCCCGGGCTGAAGAGCCTCCTCTAATCTTTTATTTATATCTGACATTTAACTTAAACCGTGGCTCCCCTCAGTAAGAGAGACCTCGTCCTCGTGTTGACGGCCGCCATTGCCGCCAGGGTGCTAGTCTGGCAGTTGCTCCCCCTCGACTGGAACTGGGACAGCTACCACCACTGGCAGATAAGCTGGCTCAGCCTCAAGATCGGCCTCCCGCAGGGCAGGCTATGGGACCTCAACGGCTGTGAATACTACTGGGGGATGCTGCCCCACCTCGTCGACGGGCTCCTCATGGCGGTCGCCGGCTCGCCCAGTTTGCAACCAATAAGGCTGCTCAACTCAGCCCTCGGGGCCGTGAACGCGGGAATCGTCTACCTGATTGGGGCGAGGTTCGGTTCTCAACGGGTGGGACTCTGGGCGGGGCTGCTATTCGCAGTGTTCCCGGTGGCAGCCGTCTTCGACGTCCTCGCGCTGCAGGACACGATGGCGCTCACCCTCCTCCTCGCCTCAC